>JAITBL010000105.1 GCA_031283575.1 Treponema sp.
GAAGTAAACTCCCGCTTTTTCGGCGGCGACGCCGAAAAGGTTCCCCGCACCGCCATGACCGTGGGAGTGGCAACGGTCATGGACGCCCGCGAAGTGCTCGTCATCGTATCGGGTTCGAATAAAGCGCGGGCGCTCCGCGCCGCCGTGGAAGGCGGCGTTAACCACATGTGCACCCTCTCCTGCCTCCAGATGCATCCGCGGGGAATCATTGTGTGCGACGAAGACGCCGCCGGAGAACTCAGGATGAATACGATAAAGTATTTTAGGGGCATCGAAGGTCTGAACACTAACCAGCCGGCGTTTCCTCCACCGGCCCCGTAAAAAATTGCAGCAGTTGTACAAAGTAGTATATACGCTTGTAATCGTTGGCGATGCGCTGGGCAAGAGGCGCTTCGCTCGCGCCGGAAAGTTCGTGCCAGTTCATAATAAGTTCGGCCGGTTTTTTCTGCATGTCTTCCAGAAGGCTCTTGAAATTCCGGCCTATCGTAATCAGATTTGAAGAGGCGGAATTGATCATCCGCTGGGCGTTGTTATTCACCGTTTTAAGAATAATACGTATGTACTTTCCCTGTCCCTTGTCGCGGTCGACCTTGACCAGCGCCTGTTTAAGGCGGCCGCCGTGTTCGCCGTTGTCCGCCAGGGTTTCGTCGAACGCGGAAAGCTGATCGCTTACCGCCATCATCTCGTGAAAGGCGTCGGACATGGGCTGGGAAAGAACATTGCTGGTCCACTGGCCCCGAACCAAAAGCAAATCGCAGAGCTCGCGGATTTCTTTTTTAAAAAAGTCGAGCAAAAACGCCTTGAGATAATTCATCGCCGGAATTCTGGTAAAGCCCTCAAAATTTTTCTTGAGGAGCATCTCGTTTCCCTTGTGGGTATAGTTGGCAAGCCGCTCCACATCGGCGGAACCAAAAATCGTTTTGGCAAGCTGTTCGATCTGGGCGCTCCGCTTGTCGTACTGAATCTTGTCAATCGCCCCTTCGATTTCGGCCTTCCTGGTGTCGAGGTAGGCGTCTGCCACCCGCTCGTCGGGCGGTTTGGGGATGGACTGCCACAGCGGGTCGCGCAAAGTGTACTGCAGGATCAGTTCCAGAATCCGCGTACGGCCCACATCTTTCAGAAGGCGGATCACCTTTCCCCACTGGTCTATGTTGACCGCGTCCATTCCGTCCTTGTATATCTTCAGCACGCTGAAAGGCCCCTTCCAGTCGCGGTCCTCTTCTATCGACGCGGAAAATTCCATAAAGTCTTTTAGCTCCTCGGTAATCTCCGAAGCGCGCAGCGCCTGAAACCGGGGAACGCGGCTAAAATTCCGTTCGGTCAGATTGGGATCAAACTTTTTAAGGACAAAGTAAAAATCAAAACTGAGAAAACGGACCAGGGCGATGATAGTGTTGTAACAGGCGTCGATGCCGTTCACCCGCGTCGTATCGAATGCCGAAACAAAGGCCCCCAGATCCTTCTTGACCGCCGCGGACAGATCCTTGACCGGCGTAACTGCCGCCCGGGCCTGGATCGAAGCGGCGCTGAGCCTCTCCTTGAGGGCTTTAAGGTCTTTGTCCAAAAAGAAATCGACGGTGATTGCCTTAAGCTCGGCCGAAAGCGCGGCGTTCTGGAGCAGCACCTGGGCCGAAGCGACCACCTTGTATACATCATGAAGAAATTTGCCGAAAGCCGGCTGCAATTCCTCTGTTTTGGCGCGATAGAAACGGCTGTATTTGTTCTGACCCAGATCCTTCACCAGGTTCCGAAGCCGCTTCTTTTTCGCGGCTTCCGGATCATTCCCCCCCGAAAAAAGGCCCACGAGGCCGTCAAGTATACCCATATCCCAATTATGCCCGCACTGCGCACTTCGATCAATCGTCAATCGTTTAATGCCCTGGGGCCGTCATGAAAGAAAGTACAGCGCCGGAAGGCCCGCGGCGGCACGGGGACCCGATACATTCTTCCCGGACAGCGGTCCACACTGCGCCAAATGGCGGCCCGCGGCCCGTGCATTTAATCGGGCGCAGGCTGGAAAAAGAGTACCGTTGGCATTACAATTAAACCATGGCGAAATCACCAAAGTTCAGCATGAAAGACGCGTTGACTCAGATTGCCTTTTCAGCGCTCACCCTGGGCAACCGTACCGTTTACCAGGTCAATGTACGCAATTACAGCGCCGAAGGCACCTTCAAGGCCCTTGAAAAAGACCTGGACCGCATTAAGGGCCTGTGCGTTGACTACATCCAGCTGCTTCCCATTCACCCCATCGGAGCGCAAAACCGCAAGGGAACGCTGGGCAGTCCCTATGCCATTTCAAACTACCGCGCAATCAATCCGGAACTTGGCAAAGAACAGGATTTTTATTCCCTGGTCCAACAGATGCACCGGCGGGGCATGGGCTGTATTATGGACATGGTCCTCAATCATACTTCGCCCGATTCGATCCTGGCAATAAAACATCCGGACTGGTTTTATAAAAACAAAAAAGGAGAACCCCACAACAGAATAGCCGGCTGGGCCGATGTGGCAGACCTTTATTATGGAGATGAGGAAAGCGGGCTCTGGGATTATCAGATTGAAACCCTTAAAATGTGGGCCCGCATTGTAGACGGCTTTCGCTGCGATGTGGCCGCGCTGATACCCATTGAGTTTTGGGAATCGGCCCGCGAGGCCGTCAGCGAAGTCAATCCCCGCTGTATCTGGATCGCCGAATCGGTGGAGCCGTCCTTTATCCTGGAGAACCGCGCACGGGGTTATACCTGCCACAGCGACTGCGAACTCTACAGTGTTTTTAACGTTTGTTATGATTACGATATTTTCGCCGATTTTAAAAAATGCGCCGCGTCTTCGGAAGCGGAGGGATTTTCTCTTCAGCCTTATGTCGAGGCCCTTAACCGCCAGTTCTGGATCTATCCCGAAAATTTTATCAAACTCCGCTTTTTGGAAAACCACGATCAGGACAGGGCCGCCGCCCTGTTTCCCGACACAGTGGATCTGTGGAACTGGACGGCCTTTACTTTTTTTCAAAGGGGACTGGCCTTGATACACGCCGGCCAGGAAACGGGAGACGCCCACCGTCCCAGCCTCTTCGAGAAAGATCCCATCAATTGGGACGCGGGGGAAAATCATGACATCCACAAACTGCTTGCCTGTCTTGCGCTTATGCGCAAGGACCCGCTGTTTCTCTATTCTTTTTTTCAGGTCCGCGCGTCCGGCAGCAACACGCTCGTTGCCGTCCACAGTATTCTGGCAAATGAAATTGTAAGCGAATACGAAAACAACCATGGCAAAGAAGAAAATGTAACGCGCAGGCTTATCGGTGTTTTTGGCTTTCACGGACAGCGGGCGTTCATTAACCTTAACAGCGTCCTTGCCGATATGCCCGACGGCGAGGCGGTAAAAGACGGAGTGTACCGGAGCCGTATCGACGGTCCTGATATTACCGTTAAAGACGGCAAGCTTGATTTTACCGGCGCGCCGATAATTTTTGAAGGTTAACCTGTCAGTTTGTTTTCGGGCGCCGGTTAAAAATTCACGGAATCTTTCCCGCTGTATTTTTTTCTTTATTTTTGTTACACTGCTTTTATGAACAAGCAAGCCTTCAGGGCGGATCTTTTGCTGCTTCTTACAGCGGCCATCTGGGGCTTCGGCTTTGTGGCGCAGTCATCGGGCATGGATTATGTGGGGCCTTTTACCTACAACGGCATACGGTTTATTCTGGGGAGTCTTTCGCTGCTCCCGCTTATTCTAATACAGGGCCGAAAAAAACGGCCGGCGGAAACGGCGGACGCTTCGAAAAGCGCGCGGCAAAAAATTCTTTATACCTTTGCGGCGGGCTCGGTACTTTTTGTCGCGGTGGCGTTTCAACAAATCGGCATTATGTTTACCACCGTAGGAAACGCCGGCTTTATCACCGGCTTTTACGTGGTGCTTACCCCGATTTTCGGAATCTTCCTTGGCAAAAAAACACACCTTCCCACCTGGGTTGGCATGATTTTCGCCCTTACGGGCCTCTATTTTATTTCGCTCGCGGGAAGGGGCATATCCGTTAATCCGGGTGATCTTATTACGGTGATAAGCGCCATTTTCTGGGCCGCGCACATCCTCGTAATTGATTACCTGGTCCGGCGTATCGATCCGCTGGTATTATCGTCGGGACAATTTGCCTGGTGCGGTTTTTTCGCGATCATCGCCGCCCTCGTAATCGATCCCGTTGTCGGAAGCTGGGCGGCGCGGATCGCCCCCGCCGCCGAACTGCAAAACTGGGTTACCCTGCCGGATATTATCGGCGCCGGTCAGGGCGGCGCGCTGCTGGGCGCCCTCATCCCCCTGCTCTACGGCGGGCTTGCTTCGGTCGGCATTGCCTACACCCTCCAGGTGGTGGCGCAAAAAGACGCGCCCCCCGCCCACGCCACGATCATCCTCTGTCTGGAAGGAGCTTTTGCCGCCTTTGGGGGAATCCTGCTTCGGAACGAACGGCCCACCCCTTTCACCTTTTTGGGGTTTGCCTTCATGCTCGGCGGGATGATCGTTACCCAGTGGGATGTGATTCGCGGAAAACAGACGTAAGCGCTTTGGCCACTGCCTCCGCGTTTTGTTTCAGTATCAGGCCATGGATACGGTTTGCCGGGCCGCCGGTTATTTTGCGCATTTTTTACACAAACCGTAAAATACCGTTCTGAGGGGATTGATCGCGAACTTGTGATCCTTGAGGACATGGGAGCGGACATCGTCAAGGACTTCGCAGTCAAGGTGAAAAAGCTTGCCGCACTTTTCGCACTTCAGATGAAAATGCTCGCGGCACGCCGCGTTCTCTTCCACATACTGATAGCAGGCGCTTTCTTCGCCTTCAAGAAAATAGCGGCGCACCTTCCCCGACTCGATGAGTTTTTCCAAATGCCGGTAAACCGTCGTCGTGCCGACGGGAGGCAGGGCCGCGCCAAAGTGCCCCGCTATGGCGCCCGCGGTGATGTGTTCGCCCCCCAGACCCGCCAGGTAGGCGAGTATCTCGTCTCCCTGGCGGGTCTGGTAACTTCCGCGGGTTTTGAGTTTTGTTGATGATACGGTTTGTTTTGTTTGCCGCTTTTTCATTCGCAGTGGGGGTTTGATACCCGCGTTTATAATTCTAGACGGCTGTTTTAATTCTGTCAATAGAGCCTGTTCCAAAACTAATTGACTGTGCGCTAACGCGCACGGTTTTGAAACAGGCTCTTGCAGTTTCTCAGGCTTTCAGCCTTGCAAAACTGCTCATTTTAAGGTTGCTGTTCCAAAACTGAAGTTTTGGAACAGCCTCAATATGAAAACGGGTTTTATTTTCACATTGACAGAATTTTTCTTTTCCGGTATCATAACGGCATGGTATTGTTCCGCTGCGAAGATCTCGCCTTTTCCTATGACGGCCTTCCCGCTGTCAGGGACCTCAATCTTTCCGTCGAGGCCGGGGAAAAGCTCTGCATCATAGGGGAAAACGGCGCCGGTAAAACAACGCTCCTCAAGGGCCTGCTGGGGCTCCTTAACCCCAGCGAGGGCCGCATGGTACGCAGCAGGGAACTTCACGCCGGCGGCATCGGGTATCTGCCCCAGGAAAGCCCTTTGCAAAAGGACTTTCCTGCCGTTGTCGGCGAGGCGGTGCTGTCGGGCTGTCAGGGCCGCCGGGGTTTGTGGCCTTTCTACACCAAGGCCGACAAGGCGGCGGCCAGGGCAAATCTGGAGCGGGTGGGCCTGGCCGGTCAGGGCCGCCGTTCTTTCCGCGATTTGTCGGGCGGCCAGAGGCGGCGGGTGCTTTTGGCGCGCTCTCTCTGCGCCGCCGGTGTCGGCGCGGACGCGGCGCGCGCGGAAACTTCAGCCGCGGCGTACGGCATACTCCTTCTCGACGAGCCCGCTTCGGGGCTGGACCCTCTGGTACAGAAGGAACTTTACGCCGTCCTGCGCAGTATCAACGCGGATCTTGGGATAACGATCATCATGGTTTCCCATGACATGAACGGCGCCCTGGAATTTGCCGACAAGATACTTCATCTGGGCGAAAAGCCCCTCGCCACTTGGGGAACGACCCTCTACTTTGGATCGAGCCAAAACTACCGCGAATCGGAGGCGGGGCGGCGCTTTCTTGACGGAAAGTATCAATTGGTCTATACGTTACGCCCTGCGTAACTTCGGGGGTATTATGAACGCTGTTACCGATACCATTATCAGCATGTTTTCTTACACCTTCATCGTCAGGGCGGTGATAGTGGGTTTTCTTGTTTCACTCTGCGCGAGTCTTCTTGGGGTAAGCCTTGTTCTTAAACGCTACTCGATGATTGGCGACGGCCTTTCCCACGTGGGCTTTGGGAGCCTTGCCGTGGCAACCGCTTTTAACATGGCCCCGCTGGCCGTTTCGATACCCGTCGTAATTGCCGCGGCTTTCCTCCTGCTGCGCCTGAGCGAAAACTCGAAGATCAAGGGCGACGCCGCGATTGCGCTCTTCTCCACAGGCGCCCTTGCCATAGGCGTCATGGTAATTTCGGTTACGACCGGCCTGAACACCGATGTCTGCAATTACCTCTTTGGAAGCATACTCGCGATGAGCAAGGCCGATGTACGGCTCAGTATAGGCCTTTCAGTTTCGGTGCTCACGCTTTTTGTTTTGTTCTATAACAAGATCTTTGCCGTCACCTTTGACGAAACTTTCGCGCGGGCTTCGGGCGTCAGGGCGGGACTCTACAACATGATCATCGCCCTGCTCACCGCGGTTACCATTGTTCTGGGCATGCGCATGATGGGCGCCCTCCTTATATCGAGCCTTATCATCTTTCCCGCCCTGTCCTCGATGCGGCTTCTTAAAAGCTTTCGCGCCGTCACGATCTCTTCGGCCCTTGTCTCGATCTGCTGCTTTTTCGCGGGCATTCTTGCCTCATATATTTTCGCCATTCCAACCGGCGCCAGCGTGGTGATCTTTAACATGGCGGTCTTTGCAATTTTTTGGCTTTTGAGTATACTCAAAAGCAGGATGAAAATAACGGCCATGCGTTGCCTGCTGTTTCTTGTTTTGTTTCCCCTGTTTGGCGCCTGTCAAAAAGCGCCGGTGCTTTCCACGCCGACCAACGCGGCGGGAACGCGGGCGGTGGAACTTTCCGCCGATGTAATCACGCCGATCATCATTGAGCCTGTCGCTCCCGAAGCGGGCGCCGACGGCATTATCGAAATCAGGGAAAAGATGTTCATTGCCCAAACCAACGATGTCTACCTAAACGCCGAAGATTACCTTGGCAAGACCATTAAAGTAGAAGGACTTTTTAAATCCGAAAGCTACGAAGATCTTTCCCGGACTTTTTGCTTTGTACTGCGGAACGGTCCCGGGTGCTGCGGTAATGACCAGAGCGCCGGTTTTGAAGTTGCCTGGGGTATCGGTAAAGAGCAGAACATGCCCAAAGAAGATGACTGGGTGGAGGCGGTGGGCGCGCTGAGCTATTACGAGGAAGACGGTTATCCTTACCTGTATCTTGCCCTCAATTCACTTAAAGTTAAAAACAATCAGCGCGGCGCTGAATACGTGATACAGTAAGACATCTCTACAAATCTGCAAAGTTTCAAACCACGCGATGAGGCGGTTTCAGGGCGAAAAGAGTTACCGTCCCAGTTTCGCGTAGGCGCTTTCGGCCTGCGCGGTGAACCAGTTGAGGATCGCTTCGGCCCTGTTGCCGAAGGATTTGCTGACGCGATCGGCAAGGCCGGGGACCGAGGCGGCTTTTGCCATGGAGACGGTGTAGATAAGGAGGCTGTCGCCCGCGTCAAAAACCGCCACCAGAGAGCGGAGGCGGTTTTTGCCCACGACGGGAATGATACCGTAGCTCATCGCGGTCAGATTTTCCTGAATAAAAATAAAACAATCGGAACGGGCAATGTAACGGTATTGATAGATGTTGTCGCCAAACGAAAGATCCTTTTGGCGGACGTAAACGGTAAGTTCGGGCGGCGGTTCGCCGTAGCGGGGATCGGGGCGCGGCGTTTTACCGTCGGGGCCGCTCACGATGCTTGAGGTTTCGTAAAAAGTACGCATCTGTCTGCGGCTGGCCGAATAGTACTGTAATCCCGTGAGGGTGCTCAAGGCCAGGGCGCTGTTGTAAAGGCCGGCCCGCTCGGCGGCGCTCCACTCGCCGGCGCGGGGTTTTTGGTAACGGGCAAGGCTTTCGCCAAAAAAGCTGGGGCCCAGTTCGCCGATCAGACCTGTCACAAGCGCCCTTATCTGCGCGTCGCGGGGCGCCAGGGCAAGGACGGGATCCTTAAACTGCATGCGGTTAACCCGCTCTCCCCTGCGAAGGGCGGCGGCGCTTTGAACGTCGATCAGATCCTCCAGCGAGCGGGAAAAAACTGTCTGGGCGGCAAGCGCCACAAGCAGTATCGCAACAAAGCCTTTCATAAATTAACCTCAATCAACTCAATCAACTCAATCAACCTCAATTAGCCTCTGCGTGAACGCACGGCAACGAACAAGACAAGTCATTGCCTGACAAACTCAAATCCAGGGAACGCCTTTAACGCAGGCCCCTGTAGTACACCCGCACCTGCTTGTATAAACCTTCGCCCTCGCTTTTGGTTTCAACATCGGCAATGTCGTTAAGGGTGGTGTGAATAAGGCGGCGGTCAAAGGGATTCATCGGTTCCAGCAAAACGGAGGCCCTGTTTTCCCGCACGCGATCGGCCACGGTGTAGGCAAGCCGCACCAGCGATTCTTCGCGGCGCAGGCGGTAGTTTTCCGTATCCAGAATGATCCGCATTTCATCGTGGCCCTGACGGCCCGCGTAAATGTTGGCCAAAAGCTGCAGGGCGTCGAGGTTCTTTCCCTTTTTCCCAATCAGTATGGACGAATTTTCCGATTCAACCTTTAGGCCCAGTTTGCGTTCCTCGCGGTAGAGGATCGATACGGTTCCGCGGTAACCCATACGTTCGATAACCCCTTCGACAAAAGCGATCATGTTTTTTTCAAAGTCGCCGGCGGGAACCGGCGGCACGATTGAACGCGGACGGCGCGGCCTTTCGGGTTTTGTTTCGTCCGGCGCGCCCGCGGCCGTATAGCCCGGAACCGGTCCATCGGTGTGAACCTGAATTTTCACAAAACCTTTTTTAAATAATCCTGATTTCTGTGTTTCCAGGATCTCCACATCAAAGTTGTCTTTTTCAAGACCCAGCTCCGCCGCGGCCCGGTCAATGGCTTCTTTTTCGGTACGGCCTTCAAATTCATATATCATACGCGTTCTCCTAACGTTTTTTGCGTCGCGGCGCGATCACCGGTTGCTGTTCCACCGCCCGCGCTTTAAGCTCGGCCCGTTTTTTTGCCAGATACTTGTTAAGGGCAAGCTGCTGTATCAGGGTAAAGAGGTTGCTCATGATCCAGAACACCAGCAGTCCCGAAGGAACATTGTAGAGCAGAAAGAAAAACATAATCGGCATAGCGTAAACCATCATCTTCATCGAAGGATTACCCTGCTGGTCGGGCGTACTCGTGGCAAAACCGTAGAGCAGCTGGGAACCCAGATAAATAAACGGAAGCAGGCGCAGGCTGTCCCAGTTTAACAGGGGGATGGTGTTCGCAAAGTGATAGATCGATTCGGGCAGGGAAAGATCGGGAATCCACCCGGGAAGGAACATTGCGCCGCGCAGGTCAAAGTGATTGTTAAACAGGTTGTACATGGCAAAAAGTATCGGCATCTGTATTAAAAGCGGAAGGCAGCCCGACATGGGGTTGTGGCCTTCGCGTTTGTACAGCGCGCCCATTTCCGTATTGAGCCTGGCGGGGTTGTCTTTGTACTTTTCCTGGAGTTCCTTGATCTTGGGCGCGATGGCCTGCATCTTGATGCTCATCTCGGAACTTTTTTTGGTCAAGGGGAAAAGCAGAATTTTTACCAGCAGCGTCAAAAGAATAATCGCCACGCCGTAGTTGGGAATCAGATTATAGAAAAAACGCAGCATGAGTTTAAGTATCCATTCCAGGGGCGACAGGATACCGCTGGTCGAGGCCGCTTTGGTAAACTGCAAGTCCCGCAGTTTGTAGCCGTTGTTGCCCGTGTCGTAGCGGCCCAAATCATCCTGGGTTTTGGGGCCCAGATAAAAGTGATACACATCGCTGGCCCTCGCGACGGCAAGGCCGGGCCGCATCAGATAGAAACGGGACGCCGCGGGAAGCCCCGGCTCGCCTTCGGCGGAAAAGCCCAGCGTGTACGGCGTGGTTTTATCGGGCACCGCCAAAGCGGCAAAGTATTTGCCGGTAATTCCCGCCCAGGTAAAACCGGGCTCCACAACTTTGGGCGCGCCTTCGCTTACCTTTTCTGTCTTGCGTTTGCCATTTACCATGTCGATGTAGTTACGGGTTTCGTAGCGGTCAAGTTTCTCGAAACTGGGCCCCATCTGGGGACCGTAACCGAGCGTGTAGGCAATGTTGTTAAAACTAAGGGGGATGTTACCGGCGCTTTCAACCGAAATGGTCAGGGCAAACATATATTCATCGCCGGTAAAGTCGTAGCGTTTTTTAAGGGTGAATATGCCGCCCGGAGCGTTAAAGTCGCCCGTGAATTCCACCGAAAGCGGCCCGGGCCGAGAAACCTTCAGGAGCGAAACAATAGGCCGGGCGTCCATGCCGCCAAAGGCCGTGGTAAAGGCGTGAGCTTCTTTCCCCGGCGGGGAAAGAACCATCTCGACCGCCTCATCCTTGTCCTTGTGTTCCTTGAGTTTGAAAGAAACAATATCGCCTCCCCTGTTGCTCAGGCTGACGCGAAGAATCCGTGTGTCGATCACCACCGTCTCTTCGGCAATCGTCAGGGCCGGCGCGGCCCCGCCGCTTTCACCGGCCGTTTCCGTTACGGAAGCCGTTTCCGCCGTTTCCGCCGCGGCGGCAGTTTCCGTTTCTGCGGCAGCCGTTTCCACGGCTTCGCCCGCCGCATCCGTTACCGGCGTGACGGCCGGCGTCACGCCCGATGCCGCAGGAGGAGGCTGATCGGCCGCCGGCGCGCTCTGTTCGGCCTGGGTTTCGGCCGGTACGGGCGGAAAAAATTTGTACTGAATTCCCCAGTAACCCAGCAGAATGGCCGCGGAAATCGCAATAAAAAGCAGTGTTCGTTTATCCATGTATACTCCATAGATTTAAGTTTGTCAGGCAGGGAATTGATTCCCTGCATCACAAACAATTACAACCGGTACTTCCGGACATTCGCGGAATGTCCGGGAATAATTCCCTGTTCGCAAATCCCCGCCGCGCGGGGAGAGTCATCCTCCCCGCCCTGAAGGACGGGGTATGAACCCGCTTGCGAATCATTGCTTGTCCGGCACCGGATCGTAGCCGCCCTCGTGTAAAGGATGACAGCGGAGTATCCGTTTAACCGCTAAAAACAAGCCTTTGATGACGCCGTGTTTTTGTACCGCCTCCATCGCGTAGGCGGAACAGCTTGGGTAATAACGGCAGCTTGGGCGCACGTGGGGCGAAATCGCCGTCTGGTAAAAACGGATAAGCGTCAGGACAAAAGTACGCATCATAGTATTCCGGCCCTGGAAAAAAGGGTTTTAAACTGTTCCGTGCGGGACGCCAGGGTTGGCCGGGCCTGTTTCGCGGAAACAGGCGGCGGCTTTTTCGCTTCGGCCTGACCGGACGCCTTCTTGCCGCCGGACCTTTGCCCTGGGGCATAGAACAAAACCGCCAAATCATAACCGGTTTTAAGCAAAGGCCGCATCAGGCGGTAGGCCTCGCGGCTCACCCTGCGGGCGCGGTTTCGTTCCACCGCGTTCCCGTATTTTTTTACGAAGGTAACCACAATCCGGTTGTAGGGCAGGCCGTTGTTCAAAAAATAGAACTTGAGGCCCGGACAGCTTAGCTGCCGGCCTTTTCTAAACACCCTGATAATTTCAGCCCGTTTTTTTAAGCGCTCATGCCGCCCAAAACGGAAAGGATGGGCCGTTTCGCCCCCCGCTTCCGGATGCGCCGCCGGCGTCTGTGACGGTACTTCGCCGCCACAGGCGTCCAGACCCGCGCTAATAGGGCTTTTTCTCGTCCGCAACGGTCAGTTTGTACCGGCCCTTGGCCCGCCGCCGTTTGAGCACCAAACGGCCTCCACGGGTCTTCATCCGCGCCCGAAACCCGAATTTGCGGTTCCTTTTTACCTTGCTCGGCTGATAAGTCCGCTTCATGGGAACTCCTCTATAATCAGGAAAACCGGCCCCCGCCGGTCCTCCGCCAGGATCAATCTCTTTTGGAAACCATGCCGCTTTTTTGGAAAAATGTCAAGACTTGACAAAAAGTGAACGGGGCGGTATGTTTCTATGTAAAGAAACGCCGTATGGCGCCGCCCCTTTCCGGGGCAGAACTTGTTTTACAGGAGCCGATTATGCCGAAAAAAATTCCCACCCGTATTTATCTTGAAGAAGACGAAATCCCCTCGTGCTGGTACAACCTCAGAGCCGATATGAAGGACAAGCCCGATCCCATACTTCACCCGGGAACCCTCAAGCCGGTAACCCAGGCGGACATGGAGATGATATTTTGCAGGGAGCCCGTTAAACAGGAACTTGACGACACAACGCGGCTTATTCCCATCCCCGAAGGGATCATGGACTTTTACCGCGCCTACCGGCCTTCGCCGCTGATCCGCGCCTATTATCTGGAAAAAGCCCTTGGCACTCCGGCGGAAATCTACTATAAATTCGAAGGCACCAATACGTCCGGTTCCCATAAACTCAATTCGGCGGGTCCCCAGGCCTATTACGCCAAAGAAGAGGGCCTTAGTTCCCTTACCACCGAGACCGGAGCGGGCCAGTGGGGAACAGCCATGTCCATGGCCTGCGCGTTCTTTGGCCTTGACCTTACCGTATATATGGTAAAGATCAGTTCCATCCAGAAACCGTACCGCAAGGCCCTTATGGAAACCTACGGCGCAAAGCTCATCCCCTCGCCCTCAAACACCACCGAATCGGGCCGCAAAATCCTCGAAAGCGATCCCGACACCAACGGCTCCCTGGGCTGCGCCATTTCCGAGGCGGTGGAAACCGCCGTCAAAACCGATAAGTGCCGCTACGTACTGGGTTCGGTCCTTAATCACGTACTGCTCCACCAGTCCGTGATCGGCCTTGAGACAAAAGCGGCCCTGGACAAGTACGGCATTAAACCCGACGTGATCATCGGCTGCGCGGGCGGCGGTTCCAACCTCGGCGGCCTCATCGCCCCCTTTATGGGCGACAGGATCGCCGGTAAGTCGCAGACCCGCTTTATCGCCGTAGAGCCCGCGTCCTGCCCCTCATTCACACGGGGCCGCTACGCCTACGACTTTGGCGACACCGCCAAAACCACCCCGCTGATCCGCATGCGGACCCTGGGCAACGGCTTTATTCCCTCGGCCAATCACGCCGGCGGGCTCCGTTACCATGGCATGAATTCCACCCTGTCAAAACTCTATCAAGACGGCTACCTCGAAGCCCGCGCGGCCGCCCAGACCGACGTGTTTGACGCTGCGGTAAAGTTTATGAAGGTCGAAGGGATACTTCCCGCGCCGGAGTCCTCCCACGCGATCATGGCCGCCGTCGACGAAGCCCTTGAGTGTAAAAAACTCGGCGAAAAAAAGGTGATTCTCTTCGGCCTTACCGGCACCGGCTACTTCGACCTCAGCGCCTATACGGCCTACAACGACAAGTCGATGAGCGATCACATCCCCACCGACGGGGACCTGGAACGCGGCTTCGCGAGCATACCGGACATTCCGCAGAACAAGTGATGAGGCGCATCCCTAGCGGAAATAGGACACGCCGGCTTCAAAAATACGCTGTGTTTTATTTCCAGGGATGTTGATGTGGACGAATTCCCCGCGGCGCTCGGAATGGGCCATCTTGCCGAGCACGCGGCCGTCGGGGCTGGTGAGCCCCTCGATCGCGTAGTCCGATCCGTTGGGATTGTCGGGCGCGGTCACGGCCGGAACGCCGGCGCCGTCAACATAACGGAAGGGAATCTGTCCCGCCGCAGACAGGCGCGCCGCTTCGCTTTCGCTTACCACAAGCCGCCCTTCGCCGTGGCTTACCGGAAGCACATGGACGGCGCCGGCTTCGGCGGGAAAGAGCCAGGGGGAAAGCGTTGACGTAACGCGGGTACGGACCATGCGGGAAACATGGCGGCCTATCGTGTTAAAAGTAAGCGTAGGCGAAATTTCCGAAGCCTCGACGTAACGGCCGTAGGGAACCAGGCCGAGTTTGATAAGCGCCTGGAAACCGTTGCAGATTCCCAGCATAAGGCCGCCGCGGTTTTCGAGCAGTTCCCGCACCGCGCCGGCAACGGCCGGAGCGCGGAACGCGTTGGCGATAAATTTTCCCGAACCGTCGGGCTCGTCGCCGGCGCTAAAACCGCCGGACAGCGCCACGATCTGGGCCTCGCCAATGGCCGCGGCCAGTTCCTTAATCGACGCGGCAATGTCGGCGGCGCTGCGGTTGCGAAACACCAGCTGCCGCGTACGCGCCCCCGCCTCGAGAAAGGCCCGCTCCATGTCGTATTCGCAGTTGGTGCCCGAGAACACGGGCAGAATGACAAGGGGCCGCGCCGCGGAAACAGCGCGGGGATGCGCGGCGGGGGCCGCTTCCGGCGGCACAACGGCGGAAGTTTTGCCCGCCGCGCCGGCGGCACAACGGGGATATACGGCGTCCAGCGTTTCTTCCCAGGCGCGGCGTAAATCAGCCAGCGGCGTTTCCGCCGTACCGGTTCCGTTTGCTGTCCGCGCGCTTATCCGAAAAACTTTTTCGTCAATGATCCGCGCCGCTTCCCTCCATTGGGCGCCGGAGCGGTCCAATAGTTCCCGCGCCGCGGCCGCGTCGGAAACTTCAAGCAGAAGCGCTCCGGCATAATTTACGCCGCCGGCCAAACTTGACACGGCGGCATTCAGATCCACGCCCGTCATATTGCCGAAACACATCAGGGCAAGCGCGGCGGCAATTCCTCCCGCGCCTACGGGATAGGCGGCTTTGACAAGGCCGTCCGTACCGGAAAGTTCCGAAAGGGCGTTGAGGTTCGCGCGAAAGCTCTCCCAGTCCGCCGCATCGTTTTGGTAAAGCAGCAGCACCGCGTTTCCCGCCCTTCCGCTGAGCGCGCCGGAACGCACACGGCCGGCGGGCGCGCAGCCGGCGGCGAAAACGGCCAGCGTCGGAGGTACGGCAAGGTCAATGCCGTTGGCCCTGTCGCGGTAAGTTCCCGACATGGAATCTTTGCCGCCGACGGCGGGAACTCCCAGGACAAGCTGAGCCTCCAGCGCTCCCAAAAGCGCCGCCGCCGCCCTGCCCCAGGATTCACCGCCTTCCATACGCTCAAAGTATTCCTGAATCGAAAGCCGCGCCTTCCAGGGATCGCCGCCAAGACAGGCGAATTTTGCCAGCGCTTCTTTTACCGCGGCCTTCGCGCCCTCGCAGGGATTCGCCTCGGTAAGATACGGATCAAAGCCGAAGCACATCAGGCTCGCCGTAAGGGCGCGGCCTTTACCAATGGGTGAAGGAAGCAGCGCCGCCATACCACATTCGGGCGTGGCCTGCTCTTTTCCCCCCCAGGGGAAAAGAACGCTGGAGGCGCCGATGGAAGCGTCGAAACGTTCCTGTAAACCCCGGCGGCTGCATGAACGCAGTGAAGCCAATTCCGCCCTGAGTTTTTCCAGCAGCTGCGAAGGATTCGCCGCGGTAAAGTCTTTTTCTGAAACAGGTGAATTTTTTCCGCCGCCGTTCGCGGGCGAAATAAACACATCCGCATGGCGCGGCGCTCCGTTTGAATCGAGAAAGACGCGCGACAGATCCACAATTGTTTTGCCGCGCCAGGACATACGCAGACGCGCCGCGCCGGCGTCTTCGTGCGTAACCCGCGCAATTATTACGGCGGAAAGATTTTCTTCGGCGGCCGCGGCGATGATGACGGCCGCGTCTTCGGGGGCGGCCACCACAGCCATGCGTTCCTGTGATTCGGAGATAGCCAGTTCCGTACCGTCAAGGCCGTCGTATTTTTTCGGCACGGCGTCAAGATCAATGTCGAGGCCGGCGGCCAGTTCCCCCACCGCTACGGAAACGCCGCCCGCGCCAAAGTCGTTGCAGCGCTTGATCCGCCTTGTGACGCGGGCGTTACGAAAGAGCCGCTGAAGTTTGCGTTCCTCGACGGCGTTGCCTTTTTGCACCTCGGCGCCGGCGCTTTCCACTGATCCCCCCGAATGCGCCTTGCTCGATCCGGTCGCGCCGCCAATTCCGTCCCGCCCTGTGGCGCCGCCTATCAGCAAAACCAAATCGCCCCGCGCCGGTTCGGCGCGCCTTACGCGGGAAACGGGTACGGCGCCGATTACCGCGCCCAGTTCAAGGCGCTTCGCGACATAGCCCGCGTGGTAGAATTCCGCCACCTGCCCTGTGGCAAGGCCGATCTGGTTCCCGTAAGAAGAATAGCCCGCGGCGGCTTCACGGGCGATTTTAATTTGCGGCAGTTTGCCCGGCAGCGTCCGCGCCAGGGGAGTCCGGGGATCGCCGCCGCCCGTAATCCGCATGGCCTGATGTACGTAGGCGCGGCCCGACAGGGGATCGCGGATCGCCCCGCCCAGACAGGTAGCCGCGCCGCCGAACGGTTCGATTTCGGTAGGATGATTGTGGGTTTCGTTTTTAAAGAGGAGAAGCCATGGCTCTTCGGTTTCGGTTTTGTTTTTGGTTTCACCGTCGTCAGCGTCACCGCAAGGGGCACGGGCAAAGCGGGCGTTTACCCTGATGGTACAGGCGTTGATTTCTTTTGATTCATCCAGATCGGAAAGCATGCCGCGCCGCTTTAAAACTTTGGCGCCGATCACCGCCATGTCCATAAGGGTCCGGGGGTTTTCCGCCGCGTCTCCATACACTTCTTTACGCGCCGCCTCATAGCGATCCAAAGCGGCGCGCAGCGACGTTTCATTTTCCGCTTCCGCGATTTCAATTTTGTCAAGAATCGTATTGAAAGTCGTGTGACGGCAGTGATCGGACCAGTAGGTGTCGAGCACCCGCAGTTCCGTCAAAGTGGGATCGCGCCGCTCGCCGGCAAAGTAATCACGGCAGCAGACAAGATCGGCGGCCGACATGGCAAGGCCGCGGCGAAGGGCCAGCGCGACAAGCTCCGCTTCCGTTAAACGGACAAAACCCTGCAGTACGGGAACATCATCCGGCTCGGAAGCGGGTTGTTCCAGCGTATCGGGAAGCGCGTTAACATTTTCGACGATACGCGAATCAACGGGATTCACGAGATAATTTTTGACCGC
The DNA here is from genome assembly GCA_031283575.1 of Treponema sp. GTDB lineage: Bacteria > Spirochaetota > Spirochaetia > Treponematales > Breznakiellaceae > JAIRYT01. The sequence continues at coordinate 17,229 of JAITBL010000105.1, forward strand.
GGCAAGCGCTTCGGGGCCGAGCGTTTTGCCCGGCATTGGCGACAGTATATAGATCTTTGCGCAGTGAACGCGCGGTTTAATTCCCACGGCAAGTTCCACGCACTGCGAAGCGGAATCGGCCTTTTGATCGTACTGGCCAGGCAGGTATTCAACGCCGAAGGAAAAATCCGCGGCGGAATGTTCCCCCGCGCCGGCGGGAACTTCGGCCTGTATAAAAACGCGATCGCACTGCGGCTCGGAAAAAACAAGCCGAACCGCTTTCGCAAAGCGCTCATCGTCAAGGCCCTGGACATCGTAGCGGTGAAGAATACGCAGCGCGGCAAGATCGGCGAGCGCGGGAAATTGCTGTCCCTGAAAGTCCGCCAGATCGGCTTTGAGCCGCCGCGCTTCCAGATCAAAACCGTTTCGCTTTTCGACAAACACCCGCTTGATGGTCATGTTTTATTGTCACGAAAAACGCCAGGATTGACAATAGCGGCCGCTGCTGATACGATGGGGTAAGTTCCGGCATCGGCTCAAGTAAAACAGGCCGTTGCCTTCCGCAAGCGGTCCAGTAGCTCAGGGGATAGAGCGGCTGCCTCCTAAGCAGCAGGCCGGCCGTTCGATTCGGCCCTGGATCAACGCAAATCGTTGAAATTTTCGAGAATCAGGGTTACCGTCATTCCTTAGACACAAGAAATTACAGAAACCAGCCCTTGCGGAAAACCGAAGGTAGCATGGCGGTTAAAATTCCAGGCGCTTCATTTACACAAAAAAATATAACAGACCCGGGAAGCAGACAAACCACCAGTAATTGAAAACAATTCTCCAATTGTCTTTACTTCCCGCCCCTCCGGCATTTTTCCCTCCTTACTCATCGCCGCCGGCTCCCCTAAGGCAACGGGTATTGCGCTCAAGTTCCGCGGCCAGTTCTTCTTCGGTGGGGAGGATAAGTTTGTATTTGGAAGCGAAAATCCGGCGGCTTTCTTCCAGTACAGAGTATTTTACGATTGTCTCATCCTTGTCGGCGCAGAGGATAATGCCGATGGTCGGGTTGTCGTCCGCGCCGCGTTTTAGGTCGTCGAACATACGGACGTACATATCCATCTGCCCAATGTCCTGATGGCTCAGCTTTTTGGTTTTAAGATCGATGATGACAAAACACTTGAGCAGATAATTGTAAAA
>JAITBL010000158.1 GCA_031283575.1 Treponema sp.
TGCCGGCTACTGCCAGAGTCCCCGCCTGGCTTCACGGGCCTCGCGTTCGATGGCGCGGAATTCTTCGATAAAGTGAAAACTGTAATTGGTGTAGGCATGGCCGTAACCGGCGCGGATAATTTCCGCGTTGTGGCAGCGGCCGTCGCCGGTATAAATATAGGCGAGAAGCCGGTTATATTTGTCGCGCAGGTCCCAGTCAAAAGCCAGATACACGATCTTTCCCAACAGGCGGTTTTTGGTAAACTCGCCGGCTTCTTTGCCGAACGCTTCCACTTCGCGGCGGGGGTGCACGGTTTCGGGCGTGTCCACGCCGATAAGGCGGATTGTTTCCACAACGCCCACAAGGTCCGACGGATCGGCGATACGCACCCGTACCGTGTCGCCGTCCACATGGCCGATCACCTCCGCCCGCAGCAGCCGCGCCAACTCCACCGCGGCGGAATTGGCGGGTTCCTCCACATTAACGCGGTAAAGCGCCGCGCGGCCGGTATCCGGGGGCGGCGTTCTGAGCCGCGGGGGCTTACAGATCGAACAGGCCTCATAACCTGAAACTACGGCGTCCGCCAAGGTAACGGGAATGCGGGATGAACGAAGTGAACTGCATCCGTCCACATGGTAACGGGCGCCGGAGTTGGTAACATAAACGACAAGATCCGCTTCGGCGAACCGGGCGTTATCCTGCGTGGATATCGTCTGCGCTTCGGTACGCAGGCATCCGCACGCAATGCCAAAAATGACGGTGACAAGTAAAAGCTTTTTCATGCAAGCAAAAATTCCCTCAGCGCCTCGAGTTTGTTGGGAATGTTTTTTGCCGCCGCCGTCCGCGCCATGGCTTTGGCAATTGAAGCGGGAACGGGAAGGGCGCCGGCAAGGGGCTCCACCGTTTCGGCAAATTTTGCCGGATGAGCGGTGCCCAGCACCGCCAGAGGACCGTCCACCGGCATACGCTCCGCCGCCCTCCAGCCCACCGCGCCGTGGGGATCCAGAAAGTAGCCGTACCCGCGGTGTACCGCGCTGATGGCGGCGCGGGTGTCGTCGTCGTTTACCGAAACGCCGCGGATCACGCGCCGCAGTTCTTCAAGGCTCCAATGCGCGTTCATCCGCTCAAAGTTGCTGGGAGCGCCCACATCCATGGCGTTGGAAATCGTCGCCTTCGAAACCCGCGTTTTGTATTCGCCGCTTTCAAGGTATTCGGGGATCGTTTTGTTGATGTTGGTAGCGGCGATAAAGCCGGCGATAGGCGCTCCCATGGCGTACGCGTAAAGCCCCGCGGTAAGATTCCCGAAGTTGCCGCTGGGAACCGCCATCGTAACTTTTTCCCCCGCTTTTAAGGCTGTTCCGGCGGCATTTGTTCCGGCGGACACGCGGGGAGTGGCCGCCCCGTCGGGATCGGCCCTGCCCGTCAGCGCCCGTCCGGCGGCGGCGGCATAGTACACCGTCTGGGGAATAAGCCGCGCGATGTTGATCGAATTGGCCGACGACAGCGCCAGCTTTTCCGTCAACTCCCGATCCCGAAAAGCGGCCTTGACCAGCGCCTGGCAGTCGTCAAAACTGCCGTCGACTTCCAGGGCCGAAATATTGCCCCCCAGACCGGCAATCTGTTTTTTTTGCAGTTCCGACACGCGGCCCCCGGGATAAAGTACGGTAACCGAAATCCCCTCGACGCCGAAAAAGCCGTCGGCAACAGCCCCGCCGGTATCGCCGGAAGTAGCCACCAGTATGCGCAGGGGCCTGCTTTCGCCGCGGCGAAGGCAGGCGAACGCGCGGGCCATAAAACGGGCGCCAAAGTCTTTAAAGGCCGCCGTGGGGCCGTGGAACAATTCCAGTACGGCAAACTTTCCGGCGTCTATCAGGGGCGCCTCAAAGGAAAAGGCCCCCGCGATCAGCTCCTCCAGGGCGGCGTCTTCTATGCCGCCTTCGACAAAAGGCTTGATCGTTTCAAACGCAATCTCGTGAAACGACATGGAACCCAGCGAGTTTTTTACGGCGTTACGGTAGCGGGGTATTTCCGCCGGTACAAAAAGACCGCCGTCGGGGGCCAGGCCGGCAAGCGCGGCCTGGGCAAAACTTGCGGGAATTTTTCCCCGCGTACTAAAAAAATTCATCGTTATGCTTGTTTTAGCATAACAGAAGGAGTATATTTAAACTATGGCAGAGAATGAGACGGCAAAAAAAGTCATTATCGCTGTCGATGATATGGCGATAAGCCTTACCAGCGTCAGAACCATACTCCAGCGCGAGTATGACGTACGACTTGCCAAATCGGCCAGCCTTGCCCTGGAAATGCTTAAAGTAATCAAGCCATCTCTCATTCTGATTGACATCGAAATGCCCGAAATCTCGGGCCTTGAGTTTGCGGGGCTCATCAAAAAAAACGAAGAGTACCGTCACATCCCCGTCATCTTTATCACCTCTCATGCCAACGCCCAGTTCATTGACAAGGCTCTGGATCTTGAGGCTGACGGCTACATCGTTAAGCCCTTCGCTCCCGAGGCCCTGCTCAAACGGGTCAAATCCGTTTTGGGAGAGGAATGACTCTCCCCGCCCGGGCTTTAACTTCGGAGATTTGAATTTTTCAGGGAACAGGTCCGGCAAGAAGCGCGGTTTTCTCCAGCCGTTTTTTGGTCAATTCACAGAAAGCGCCGTCAATCTCGATGCCGATATAGCGGCGCTTTCCGGTCAGGGCGGCCGCCACAGCGCTTGTTCCGCTTCCGTTAAACGGATCCAAAACAAGGCCGCCGTCATTCGTCGACGCCTTTATGATGCGCAGCAATAAATCCAGCGGCTTTTGGGCGGGGTGTTTGCCGTATTTCTTCTCTTCGTTTTTTGGGGCGGGAATGTACCAGACAGAACGCATCTGGGTATTTTCCTTTTTAAGCCTGTCCCCGGGAAAGAGTCCGTTCTTCATGTCGTGATAATTAAAAGTATGCTTTGCTTTTTTTTCTTTTTTTGCCCAAAGCAAAGTCTCGTGGGAAGCGGTAAAAAACCTGCAGCTTAAATTGGGAGCGGCATTGGGTTTAAACCAGACAATATCATTCAGAATATGAAAATTATTTTTTTGCAGTAAATACCCGCATTGATAAATGCTGTGGTAGGTGCCCGAAACCCATATGGTTCCTTCAGGTTTAAGAACGCGGCGGCACCCTTCTATCCAGGCATTATGAAACGCGCCGTCATTTTCAAAGCCTTTACTTTGGTCCCACTTGCCCTTGTTGACAGAAACCATTCTGCCGTTTTGACAGGTAAAGCCGCCGTTTGACAACATATAGGGCGGATCGGCAAAAATCATGTCAACGGAATTTTCGGGAATACGCGCCAACAGCTCCAGGCAGTCCAGATTGTACAGGACGGTATTTTCATTTTGATAGTACGGAACTATATTTTCCATTTTCCTGCATGATACCTGATTTTTTGCCCCGCGGGAAAGGGGCGGCTTTACGGCCGCGGTCAATGCCCGTTCCGGTTTCTTCCGGTCCGCCGCCGCTTAAGGTTCAGCCTTAAGTACCGGCAAAATACTTTTTACAAACAGGAGGCGATGGCGTTTTCAAGGCCCTCAAGATCATTTTTGATGAACGCAATGGGCGCGGTTTCTTTGGCAAGCGCCGACAGCCTTTCCGGCAATTCAATCCGCTCTCCGGTAGCCTCATAAACGGTATGGGCCCAGTACGCGGGGTGCCCGGTGGCAAGACATACGATGTGCCGGTTAAAATCGTCCTCCGCCATGCGTTCCGCCGCCGCAAAACCTACGGCCCCCTGGGGATCGAGGATGAGGCCGTACTTTTCCCAGGCCCGCCTCATGGCCGCCAGCGTTTCCGCGTCGCCGGTACTTCGGGGAAAGACCATGTGCCGCATTACCGCCGGCGCCGATTTATAAAACGAATTAAGCCGCTCGTAGTTGGAAGGCCGCCCGACATCGAGCGCGGGAGAATTGGTTGACGTCAGCGCGGACGGACTAAAGGGACCGGCATTGCCTGCGCGGATATAGGGACCGAAAGCATTGTTGGCGTTCATGGCGGCAATAAAGCCGTCAACCGGCATGCCGAACTTCCAGGCATAGAGTCCCGCGATCAGATTCCCGAAATTTCCCGAAGGAATGCTGAAAAACAAATCCCCCGAAATTTTCCGCTTGAGCATGATAAAACTGTAAAGGTAATAAAACGCCTGGGGCAGAAGCCGCCCCGCGTTGATCGCGTTGGCGCTGGTTACATGGTAGCGGTCGGCAAAGGGGCGGTCCCGGATAATGCCGCTTACCAGACGCTGGCAGTCGTCGAGGTTTCCCTCCACTTCGATGGGGATTACATTTCCGCCGTTGGGAACAAAGTCGGCGCTGTCGAGGCCGCGGATCACTCCCCGCGATTCACTGCGGGGACAAAGCAGCACGGTAACAATGCCGCGCCGGCCGCGAAAGGCATTGACAATGCCCGCGCCGGTGTCCCGCATCGCCGAGATCACCATCACCTTTCCCGCAGCGCCCGCGCCCAGTTCCCGCCCCAGCAATTCCTCGAGCAGTGAAGCAAGAAACCCAATGCCAAAATCCTTGAAGGTGCCGGTAGGTCCGTCATAGAGGCAGAGAACCGAAAAAGTTTCATCCAGTTCCACCAGCGCCGGACTAAAACCAAAAGCGTTTTTCGCAATCCGCGCCGCCTCCTCCGCGCTCAATTCGCCCTCAAAGAAGCGGGGCGTTATCGCCGAAGCAAGGGCGGTAAAGGAAATACTTTTATCGGCATTGAGAAGAAATTGACGCAGATCCGGCAGCGCTTCGGGCACATAGAGCCCCTCGTCGTCCGGCAGGCAGCGCAATACCGCTTCCTTAAACGAAACCATGCCGGCCGTCTGTTTGCGGCTGTCCAGGCGGGCAAATTCACCCTGTACGGCGGTGGAATAAAAATGCATAAACTAAGTGTAATCCACGTTCTCCGTTATCTCCACCCCCCAGTCCCGCATGACGGAAAGTTTATCGCAAAAGGCCCTGTTTCCTGACAAACTTAAATCTATAGTGTATACTTTTTACCAGAAGCCAGAAGGAAACTTCCCCGCCGCAAGCGGCGGAGTTTCTTGCAGGCGTCACCTTGTTCACGAGGTTCGGTCTGTAAGGAAATTATTTAACCGTGGGGTTTGCTGCCAATGCAATCTAAACGTAACATTTCCGAAGCGCCGCAGGCGGCGGGGTATCAAACCCCACTGCGAATGAAAAGTACCACCATTGTTGATATCGCCAGAGAGGCCGGAGTTTCAAAAGCGACAGTATCGCGGGTGCTTTCCAAACCGTATCTGGTAAACGAAAAGACCCGCGAAAAGGTTCTTTTGATCATCGAAAAATATTCTTTTGTTCCCAACGCCCTCGCCCAGGGTCTTGCGGGAATGCCCACCAAAATTATCGGCGTCATGGTGGATGAATTTGCCAATGATTTTTACATTGAACTTGCCAACGGCATCGACAATGTTCTTACCGGCGAAAATTATTCCGTACAGCTTATGTCGAGCCGCTGGGAGCCGGAACGTGAACTGCGGGGCATTCGTTCTTTTTTGTTAAGCCGCGTCGACGGAATATTGATGGCGCCCTTTTCCGCCGAATCGGAAGCGACGGACCTGCTTAAAAATTCGGGCGTTCCCCATGTGCTGATCAACATGACCAGTTCCGATCCCGCTGTTTCCTATGTGTGCGGCGACAGCTATAAAGGCGGACGGCTGGCGGCGTCGTATGTCAAGAGTCTCGATCAGGAACAGGTGATTACCGTCGATGTGTCGGAACACCGGACGGTAAAAGAGCGGCTGCGGGGTTTCCGGGACGAGTTTGGAACAAAACTCATCGACTACCACGGCATTAAAACCATGGACGACGGAAGAGCGCTGGTTCCGGTGATGATTGCGCGCAACGGCATCGACCGGAAAAAAACAACGCTCTTTGTGGGAAACGATTATATTGCCTTTGGCGTACTTGCCGGATTGTACGAACACAAAATCGCCATTCCGCGGCAGCTTTCGATCATCGCCTATGACGACATCAGGATTGCTTCGATGTGCCGTACGCCGCTCACGACAATTTCGCAGTCAATTTACAATATGGGAAAAATTGCCGCACAGGCCCTGGTCACCCTGATCCGCAATCCGCAATCGCCGCCCTGCAGGCATATTATCGAACCCATGCTTATTGTGCGGGAATCTACTTCTTCGCCGCGAGAAGGGCGCGGTACAGGGCGGCAAAGAAGAGCCGGTTATCCGCCGAAAAATATTCAAGCGGACAGCCCATGCGGTTAAAAGTTTTCATAAAGCGCAGGTAATACGCGGGGTTATCCATGGGCGGCTCACCGCTCTTCCAGTCCCAGAGCGCTTCCTGTAAATCCACGACATAGAGGTGACAGTTACGGAGGCTGTTTTCGCCGGCGGTGTTCCGCGCCATGGAAAGGGCTTTTTCAAAAATCATCGGCGACATCACCGCCGAACCTACCGAAAGATACACGCCGCCTTCAAGGCGCGAGACGCTGCGGACATAGGAAAGAAAATCCCGTTCGGCGGTACGCCCGATAACCGCGCCCCTGTTGGCGCGGTGAGTGTAGATGATGTCGTGGCCGAACATCGGATGGCTGGTAAAGGGAATCAGGGCTTCGTAAGCGGCCGCCTGTACGCTGTAACGCGCGAATTTATGTTCAACCGGAATGGGGCCTTCTTCAATCTTGAGGCTTTCCAGTACTTCCAGAAGATCGGCGGCGGCGGCCCGTTTCCACAGGGGGAATGAAACGGATTCGACGGCCCGCTTTAAAATAACGCGGTCGGGAATATCAAGGCCGTTATTGGTAATAAAGGCGCCGATTGATTCGCCGTAACCGAGCCCCTGCCATGCGCCCAAAGCCAGCGCCAGATTGATGTAGAGTCCCGTTTCTTCCCAGGCGCCGAATTTTCCTTCCGCGGCGTTGGCCCGTACGTCTTCGCCGCTCCGCCCCTGGCAGGCAAACTCCCAGTCGTGAATAACAGCGGCGCCGTTGGCGGCAAGGTGCGTCACCCAGCCCCGCCTGATAAACTCGCCGAGCAGAAGGCCCAGGCCGTTTTTAATCGTATGGGCGCCAAAGGCAAAGATCACCGCGGCGTTTCGTTCGCGGGCGGCAAGAATTTCCGCCGCCACGGATGCGGCCTTTTCCGCCAGTTCCGCCGGTACGGAAATACTGTCAACCGCCGCCGGATCAATAAAATCTTTCTCGACATCCAGCCTGTTTTTTCTTTCCGCAAGGGGAAAGTAACGCATCGCCGCGCGATCAAATAATTCCATGCGGATCAGTTTAACCCTTATCGCTTTACAAAGGCAAGCTCTTTTCCGCTCAATTTTCCTTCCCGCCGCCTGCTTAAAAAAGCGGCCGGCGGCGCAGACTAAATGTTTGTCCTGACGGGCCGTTATCCGGAAACGAGGTAAGATACAGGGCAAGCTGCGCGACTTCGCAGGGTTCCTTAAACCATTCGCCGTCCGGATCATAGGTATCACCGGCTTTCTGCGCGGCGTGAAACAGTCCGGTATTCACCGGCCCCGGAATAATTTCATTCACGCTGATGTTATCGGAAACCAATTCTTCGGCAAGCGTCTTTACAATCGCGTGCAGGCCCGCTTTCGCGCAGGAATAGGCGCTTGCTTTTTTGATGACATGAAACCCCGCGCCGGAACCGGTAACGATAATTTTCCCGCCGCCTCTTTTTTTAAGGCAGGGTATCGCGGCGCGCGCGGTATAAAAAACACTGAGTAAATTCCCGTCAATAATGTTTTTCCACGCCTCCGGTTCACACGCTTCCAGATTATTGATGAGGGTACTGCCGCCCGCGTTTACTACGACAATATCGACGCCGCCGTAACGCTTTTCCGCTTCCCGGAAAAGCGCTTCCACCGAACCGTTAACGGTAACGTCGGCCTTGACCGCAAACGCCTCGCCGCCCTGGCTGATAATTGCCTGCGCGGTATTCGCGATTTCTTCGGCGCTTCGCGCGGCAACGACAACCGCCGCTCCGGCATCGGCAAAATACTCCGCGATTGTTTTTCCGATACCGCGGCCGCCGCCGGTGATGACTGCGGTTTTACCGGACAAATTAACCCGAACGGTACTTTGTCTCATGCGCCAACAAGGCCGAATTCGTCGACGACTTCGCGGAGGACCGCGAGCGATTTTTCGTGAACGCCCAGCTCCAGAGCGCAGCCCGGCGCAAGAATCAGACGGTTATCTTTCGTTTCACGAAGGGCTTTTTCGAGGAAGTTTTTCAACCGGTCCCTTACCTTCGCGAGCGGTCCCCCAAAACAGCTTCCCTTGTCAACGCCGCCTATGATAATCTTGTCGGTCAACGAACGGACGCGCTCAATGGAAAGGAGCTCGGAGGCGGGAATCTGCGGGTGGGTATTTTCCCAGTTAATCGCCTGCACGTCAAGATCGAGGAATTTTTCAATTCGCAGATTACGATCTCCGTGTACATGCAGCAGATTAAACCACGTGTTCTTTTTCAAATGGTCCACCATTGCTTTTACAAAGGGAAATTCAAATTCATCAAACTCGCTGTCGCTAAAAAGCGTATCGCCAAACTTTGTTACACCGTACTGCGAGGCGATAAAAAAGCCGTCGGCCCCCGCTGTAATAAATGCGTCGATAAACCGCAGATTGACCTCCAGCAGGGTGTCAAGCGCCCTGTGCAGTTCTTTTTTATGGTTATGGATAAAGTCCAGCGTTTCCACAGGGACAGTCGAGTGGGTCATTTCCTGCACCCAGGTAATCGGCGTAAAAAGCGTCGGTATTACCGGAACCGTTCCTTTGTAGTGTTCGGCGAGCCGTTTTACCACAGCGACCTCCCGCGCAAAGGCCGTGTTTTTTTCTACATCAAGCAGCGGCAGCTTTGCGAGGTCATCGGACGTCTTAATCGGATAACGGTGAATAATACCCGCCCATTCTTTCGGGTCTTCGAGATACTCGATATCGGCGCCGTACGCTTCGGCAAAAAGATGGGGATTGTGCATCACCTTGATAAAATCCCATTGATTCAAATCGGTAAAGCGAATCGTTTCTTTGGCAAATTTTTCGGCATAGCGGTCAACTACAGGTAAGTGCCACCACGCGGAAGCCCCCACCTTGTCAAAAGGTTTCTTTTCCACCATGGCCCGCAGTCTTTCAGACGCATTCATAATCATCTCCTAAATGTTGTATTCTATCGGGTTTAAAACCCTTTGCAGAAACTGTTTGGTACGACCTTCCTTTGGCCTGGAAAAAATGGTTTGGGGATCTCCTTCCTCAACAATCACCCCGCCGTCCATAAAAATTACTTTTGTGGCGACTTCTTCGGCAAACTTCATCTCATGGGTAACAATAATCATCGTGGTGCCTTCGCGGGCAAGTTCCTTCATTACCTGCAGGACTTCGCCTACCAGTTCAGGGTCAAGCGCCGACGTGGGTTCGTCGAAAAAAATCACTTCGGGTTCAACCGCGATAGCGCGGGCTATTCCGACCCGTTGCTGCTGCCCGCCGGAAAGCTGGCCGGGATACGAATGATACTTGCCGGCAAGTCCCACTTTGATGAGCGCCTTTTTTGCTGTTTCCTCCGCTTTTGCTTTGGGTATCTTCCGCGCGGTAACCAGGCCTTCCATCACATTTTCAAGCGCTGTTTTATTGTTAAAAAGATTATAGTTCTGAAACACAAACGCGGTCTTTCGCCGTACCCAAAGAATATCCTTGTGCCCCGTCTTGTTCAGCGGATAAACCCTGTCCTCAAAAATCAGTTCGCCGGCATCGGCCTTTTCAAGAAAAATAATACAGCGCAAAAGCGTTGTTTTTCCCGATCCGCTTGGTCCGATAATAACGACAACATCACTTTTATCAACTTTAATATCAACTCCCCTGAGAATTTCATTTTGTCCGAACGCTTTGCGTACGCCTTTCACTTCCAGCATCTCACCTCTCCTGCGCGCTCTTGTACAGCGTAATTTTCTTTTCAAAAACCTTAAACAGCCGTTCAACGGCCAAACAGACAATAATATAAATAAGCCAGATGTCCGTATACGCCTCAAAATAATTATAACCCACGCCCGCCGCGACCTTGGCTACCGCGGTTATTTCTTTTACCGTCATAAAAAACGCCAGAGATGTCATTTTAATCAGGTTTACCGTTGACGTACAAATATTCGGCAGCGCGGAGGCAAGCGCCTGTGGAAGGATGATCCGCCGGTATGCCTGAAAGCGGGTAAGGCCGGCCGTTTCCGCCGCCTCCATCTGGCTTTTGTCAACGGTTGCCAGCGCGGAACGAAACACTTCGGAAAGGCCCGCGGTCGTACTCAGCGAAAAAATAATCAGGGCATATATGACAGGGTTTAAGTTGTATATGTTGTATGAAACGCCGGCAGCTTTTAAAAAGCCCGCGAATATCGGCGGGAACATGTCGTAGAGCAGAAGTATCTGGATAACAATGGGCACTCCCCGAAATACGGTGATGTAGGCGCCGGCAAAATGCGCCGCGATTCCCTTTTGCCGCAGGCGTATAAGCGCAAACACAAAGCCAAGCGGTATCGAGACGAGCAGGGTGACGGCGGCAAGATACAATGTTACCGGAATTGCCTTGAGGCAGATAAAAAAAGTGCGTATCAGAAATTCAACGCTGTAGGTGGACATTATGCCGTACCCGCCCCGTGCGGCGCAGTTTTACCGCCCGAAAAATACCGCTCGGTTTTTTTGAAACCGAATTCAAGTGTTAGGGTGATCATAAGATATATTATCGCAAGGCCAAGATAAACTTCCCGCGAATGAGCGCCGAAGGCGTTCGACACGATGAGCTGGGCCTTGCCGGTAATGTCAATATAACTGATGGTAAAGGCAAGCGTACCTTCTTTGGTCAAGGCAAGAATCGAGTTGCCTATATTGGGAAGCATAACATAAAACAGCTGTGGAAACAAAACGCGCCTAAAGGCGTCAAAGGGAGTAAGGCCGACGCAGACCGCCGCTTCGTACTGACCTTTGTCAATGGAGAGATAGGCGCTGCGGATTACTTCGGACAGGGGCGCGGCGTTTAGCAGGGCAAGCGTAATAATAACAAAAACGCCTTTATAGATGTAGTTAATGTCAACATGGAAAACCGCGTATACAACAACCGGTAAACCGTAGTACACAATGAACAGTAAAACAACGGAAGGCGTACACCGCATGATGGTTGTATAACCCGAAGCAAAGGCCCTGGCAAGTATATTTTTTCTGATTTTTCCGGCGGCAAGCAGTGTTCCCAGCGCCAGCGAAAAAATAAATGAAAGTACTACCACCAAAAATGTCACCCCCAGATAGGGCAGCATTTTTGGCCAGTAATAAAAAATATACTTAAAGTCAAAACTTATCATCGGCGGCGCCTTCCACCCGCTAATACTTTGAACCGGTTGTAAGTTTATCGCTGAAATCCTCACCGGTAAACTCAATCAAAAGCTCGTGGATTTTTCCATCTGCCTTCAATTTTTTAATTTCAACATCATAAGCATCGGCAAGCTCCTGGAAATTTTTATTGAAGAGCGGCCATGTTTTATGCGCGATAAAAGTATTAAACGCAAGCTTGTCATTAAGACTGTGATACGCGCCGTCGGCGTCCACTACATTCTTGGTGTAACTCGGCTTGATGTTAAAATCCGCGTCATACCGGCCTTCGGCGACCAGCAGCGACGCGTTTTGAACGACAAAAGAATCCGCCGCCGAAAGAATCACCGGATTGCCGGGATGTTCTTCGTTGTAACGGAGTATCAGTTGGTGCTGGGCCGCCTGGGGTGACAGGGGTATCAGCTTTTTTCCCAGCCGCGCGACATCATCAAGGCTTTTGAGGACATCGGCGTCTTCGGCCCGGACAAGCAGTCCGCCGGGGCTCGCGCCAAGCCATTCTTCGGGAAAAATATACTTGAGCGCCCGCGATTCGGTAAAGAAGGTGTTTTTAAGCCCCACATCGTACTTTCCGGTTTCAACGCCGATGAGCAGATCGTCATCACTGGTCGGGATAAAGTCAAACGTGTACTGGGGCAGCGCCTCGTCAACGAGCCGCATAACCTCCACATCGTAACCCGTCGCCCTGCCGTCATCATCGGTATAGGTTATCGGCCTCCCCGCAACCGCGTAGGCAACCTTTATCACCGTTCCCCCAGACTCCGCCGTTTCCCCGGTCTTGCCGCAGCCTGCGAGCAGCGGCAAGATCAAAAACGCAAAAAATATCTTTGTCTTCATGAAAAACTCCTTGAAATAAATAATAGTAAAATTATAGGAATAATATGCATTTATGTCAAGAGGAAGAGAAGCGGAGGCTCTTTCGAAAGTCCGGGCAGGGACAGTCGAGTGGGTCATTAAAAATTCATCAAATTTTGATGAATTTTCCCTTTTTTTGCGCGAATTTGTAAAAATCCGCTTGACAAAATCCGAATAATATATGAGTATTTACATAGTTTTACTAGGATATACGCCCGTCAGGGCATCCCTGGGTTATTTATACCGGCCCGCAAGCCCGGCGGTTCCGGTTTAGATAATGTTTTCCTCCTCCTGACTGTTTGGCAGCACGCCGCCAAACAGTCTTTTTTTTGTCCGCAAGGGCCGGGAATCGCCCTGCGGGCCGGGGCCGGGATTTTTCAGCGCGGCTTTAGCGCCACTTTTCGCAGCGCCCTCCGTTATAGGCCAAAACTTTCCCGCCTTCTTTAATTTCGATAATCTCGCAGTTATTGGAACAGCCGGTGCAGATGAACCCGGCG
>JAITBL010000167.1 GCA_031283575.1 Treponema sp.
CGGAGAAGAAGAAAGAGGGTTTGACGTTGGGGGACCCGCAATCTCATAAATACCGGTTTTTGTTGCCAGGTACCAGGTTGTACCGACATTTACGGCGCCCAGTAACAGGCCGGCGGGACCAAGGTTCGTCATACTGGTACTTATACTGGCAGAATCGCAGGCAAAAATTCGCTCCGCGCTTCCGATAAACAGATAGTTTCCCGCGCCGAATATCTGTTGGGCGCCGGCAGGACTGCCAGACACTGATTCCCATATCGAGGAACCATCATTCCAGTGTTTTACAACGCCGTCATAATCAATCGTAAACAGTTCGTTGTTGGCTGTTGCGGCTACCGACTTTATTTTGCCTCCGGGCTGGGGGAAAAAAGAGGCCCATACCGGTATGGTGGTTCCCGTGGTATCGAATACCCAAAGGCTGCCGTTGGCGACATAGAGTTGATGTCCACTGCCAATGTCAGTCCGGGCAAAACGCGATACCGAGCCGCCGATGGCCGGCTTAATCGGCTCCACTTCCATCGCGATATAGTAAAACAACGGTTCCTGGGAGCACGCCAAAAAAGCAAAGAGCAGGGCAAGGGCGGTAAACAGGGGCTTTATGCTTTTTCTCATTTTCATCCTCATTCTCGATATCCTCTCCTTCTAAAAGTGGTAGCGCACGCCGACACTGATGTCCCAAAAGAAACCGTGGGTGCTTGAAGTGTTGTTGTCGAGTTCGTTTTTGCTTGACCACTGGGGGACTATCCAAAAAGCGCTTTGAAGGCCGAAAGACCATTCGGGGTTGACGCGAAAATAGATTCCGGCCGAAGGCTTCGCGAAAAAACCGAAATAGCTCGCGTCCATATAGGATTGGGGCGCGAAACCTATCATTAACGAAAGGGGTATTTCAAAGCGCCGGAGAATAAACTGCCAGCCCGTCCTGAAACCAAACGGAACGGAATAGTACATGTTTTTTCCGATGGTGGGCGCGAACATGCCGCTTACTTCGCCCCCGATAAAAAAATGGGGGGTAAAAAAGTAGGTGTAGCCCAGGGAAGCCGTTCCGCCCATTTTCATGTTGGTTTCGATCTTTCCCCTGTCGGTGTCGTAGTAAAACAGGGGAAAAACAAGCCCCAGCTGTATATTGAAGATGCGATCCCCCCGGCTGTACACTGAAGCGAGCCCCGCCTGCTCGGAGGCAATGGAAATTGCCTCGTCGTCATCTTCCTCCCCGCTTTCCTGGGAAAAAAGAGGCGTACACAGGACCGTTAACATGAATGCCGGCAAAAACAACCTGAAAAGGAGCTTCATGAGATAACTGTACCGGTTTGGCCGGATTTTGTCAAACGGAGCTCCGGTTTCATCTTTTTTTCGCAAAAACGGTTGACATTTATTGACGTTTCGGTTACAGTGATTTAATTCATACTATTCCCATGTATATTGTATGAATAACACCGCTCAAACGGGCGGGCGGGGCGTTATGCAGACGTTTCGTTAGCGCGTGAAAGGGGCGGCCGTGATCGGGAACGGGGAACTGCGGAAAAAAGTCCTGGACGAAGCCGGCAGACTGGGCCTTAACCTTATCGGTTTTGCCGGCGTGGAACGCTGGGCCGAATTCCCCTATCCCCGCGAGGAATTTTATCCGCAGTCGATCTGGCCCTGGGCAAAGACGGTGATAGTCGGCGGCGTCCCCATTCTTCTTCCCATGCTGGAGACGACGCCGTCGGTGGTGTATTCGGAACTGTACAACACGACGAACCGTCTTCTTGACGACGCGGGTTACCGGCTTGCCAATATGCTGTATACTCTGGGGCACAAGGCGATCTTTTACCCGCGCGACGCTTACGGCGACATTTCCGCCCTCGTGTATAAACCGGCGGCGTCCTTTTCACAGGTCATCGCCGCCAGAAACGCGGGGCTGGGGAGCATAGGCGCGAACCATACGCTCCTTACCCCGCAGTACGGGCCGCGGGTACGCTTCGTGTCGGTAATCACCGACGCGGAAATTCCCGGCGATCCGCTTTACGAAAAGGAGCTTTGCAGCGGCTGCGGCCAATGCAGACGTAACTGTCCCGTGGGGGCGTTCAACCCCCTGCCGGAAAGGCTTATCGCCGACATGGACCGTTACGCCTGCGCGCGATATCATCAATTTTTGAAACGGGAGCAGCGTTATCCCTGCGGGGTCTGTACGCTGGTCTGTCCCGCCGGTAACGACCGCGGGCTCTACGGGGCAAAAGCGGCTTTGGTATCTGAAGAAGGCGCCGGTCACGTAAGGGATTTCGGCGCGCGAAAATACACGTTATTTCTTGAAGAGAGAAGGAGATTTATTATGGCGAACAAAAGTTACAAGTTCGAAACCATCCAGGTCCACGCGGGCCAGGAAAAACCGGATCCCGCCACCGATGCGCGCGCGGTGCCCATCTACCAGACCACGTCCTATGTATTCAAGGACTCGGCCACGGCGGCGGGGCGTTTCGCGCTCAGCGAAACGGGAAACATCTATACCCGTATCATGAATCCCACCTGGGACGCGTTTGAGCAGCGCATTGCCGCCCTCGAAGGCGGCGTCGCCGCGCTGGCGACTTCGTCGGGCGCGGCTGCGACCACCTATGCGATCCAGAACATTACCCGTTCGGGCGATCACATTGTGTCGGACTTCCAGATTTACGGCGGCACGTTCAACCTTTTTGCCAACACCTTTAAGGACCTTGGCGTCGACACCACCTTTATCGACGGAAGCGATCCCAAAAATTTTGAAAAGGCGATTAAACCGAATACCAAGGCGATCTTTTTTGAAACGGTGGGAAATCCCAACGCTTCGATCGTTGACATTGAGGCGGTGGTAAAAATTGCCCACGGCCACGGTATTCCGGTAATCGTTGACAACACCTTTGCCACGCCGTATCTTTTAAAACCCATCGAGTACGGCGTGGACATCGTGGTCCATTCGGCGACCAAATTTATAGGCGGTCACGGTACTTCCATAGGCGGCGTCATTGTGGACGGCGGTAAATTTGACTGGGCCCAGAACGACAAGTTCCCCGGCCTGAGCAGGCCGAATTCCAGCTATCACGGCGTTGTCTTTACCGACGCGGTAAAAAACCTCGCCTACATCATCAAGGCCAGAACGACGCTGCTCCGCGATACGGGTTCCGCGCTTTCGCCCTTCAACGCCTTCCTCTTCCTCCAGGGGCTTGAAACCCTCTCCCTGCGGGTGGAACGGCACGTCGAAAACGCGCTCAAGGTTGTCGACTTTCTTAAAAACCATCCCCAGGTTGAAAAGGTGAACCATCCGGTACTCGCCGATCACCGCGATCACGCCAACTACAAGCGTTACTTTCCCCGCGGGGGCGGCTCGATTTTTACTTTCGAGATCAAGGGCGGCGCCGAAAAAGCCAAGCGCTTTACCGAAGAACTCGATCTCTTCTCGCTCCTTGCCAATGTGGCTGATGTCAAGTCGCTGGTGATTCATCCCGCTTCGACCACTCATTCACAGGTGGAAGAAAAGGATCTGCTGGAACAGGGCATTAAACCCAACACCGTCCGCCTTTCCATCGGCACCGAGCACATTGACGACATTCTGGACGACCTTAAACAGGGTTTTGAGGCGGTAAAGTAACGGCGAAAAATTAACCGCGCGGGGTGATACGCCCCGCGCGGTTATGTTTTCGCGGCGGCCGGTAAACGATGAATCGTAAACAGCGAGCATCCGCCTGGCAGGTTGTAACATCTAAAACTTGGGCGAAGAAGTCGAATAAGGAACCACTAACCACACGAACCACACGAACAAAGAGAGTGACAGGCCTGGTGTTCTGTAGCATCTAAACGACCGAGGAAAAAGAATATGAACCACAAAGATACTATGATTTAAATTATCGGGGAAACGAGGTACTCTGGTCTGACGGGGCCGGAGAGCCGGTGGCAGGTTGGTTGGCGCCGTGAG
>JAITBL010000258.1 GCA_031283575.1 Treponema sp.
TTGCCGGCGGTAACGGCAACTCCGTCCACCGAACAACCCGGCTTCACAGTATAGGCAGATCGCCCCGCCAGCTTAGTTATTGTGCGCCTGTCCCAGCCACGGACGCTGTACCGCATAAACCCGCAGCAAAAGGATTTCCCGCCGTTCTTGGTCAACGCAAAAAACGCCCGGACAGAAACACTATCGCGGTCCACAGTTCAAGCCGGCCGGCTATCATAATAAACGACAACACCCATTTTGCGTAATCGGGAAGGGCGGCTACAACGGCGACCTGTTCCACGAGACCGGGATCAAGGCCGATGTTCCCAAGACTGATAAGGGCTATGCTGAACGAGGTCAGGTGATTAAGGCCGGAAGCTGCCACGACAAGGGCGGATACGGCGGCAAGGGCAAAGTACAAAAAGATAAAGCCGGCAACCCCGTAAACAACGTCTTTTCTTCCGACCTTGTTGTTAAGGCGGACCGAAAAAACTCCCCTGGGGTAAATTATCTTTTTTAGCTCGTTCCCCGACTGCTTAAAAAGCACCACATGGCGGATCACTTTGACGCCGCCTGCCGTCGAGCCGGAACATCCGCCTATAAACATCAGAATAAAAAGCGTCCCTTTTGCTATCGGCGTCAATAAACCCTGGCCCGTTGTGGAAAAACCCGTAGTGGTAAGGACGCTGACCGTGTAAAAGAAAGCTACGCGAATGCTTGTCCAGATGCTTTTTACAGGCGGTATGTCGCCGCCTGAGTATTCCGGCAGCGCCCCCACAAGAACCGGCTTCCAGTCGGAACGCATAAAAGAAACGGCGCAGATTGCCGCGGATACGGCCACAATAAGCAGATACGCCTTGGCTTCGCTGTTACGCCACACTTCTTTCCATCTGCGCTGCATCAGGCGGAATAGCAGGGTAAAGTTAAAACCCGCTATAAGCATAAAAACCGCGGCTATCCAGTCAATGGCCGGGGAATGCCAGTAGGCCAAGCCGCTGCTGCGGGAACTAAAGCCCCCTGTCGCCATCGTTGAAAAAGCGTGAATGACGGCGTCAAACCATCCCATGCCCGCTAAAACAAAAAGTACGGTTTCCAGCGCGGTAAGGGAAATGTAGATAAGCCAGAGGAGTTTGGCCGTTTCGGTTATTTTTGGGGTGATGCGATCCTTGTCCGGTCCCGGGGTTTCCGCTTTGAGCATCTGGAAACCGCCTACGCCAAGGAAAGGAAAAAGGGCCACGGTAAGAACCACCATGCCCATGCCGCCAAGCCAGTGGGTTTCACCGCGCCAGAAAAGCAGGGAACGCGGCATGGCTTCCACGTCTTTTATGATGGAAGTTCCGGTAGTGGTAAAGCCGGAAACGCTTTCAAAGACGGCGTCGGCAAAACGGGGAATGCGGCCCGAAATAAAATAGGGCAGGGCGCCGAGAAAACACGCCGCCGCCCAGGCAAGAAACACCAGCATAAAGCCGTCGGATGCGGTAAAACGCAGCGGCAGTTTTCGGGTCAATATCAGCACGGGGACGGACACGACAACGGACAACATCATCGTAAGGGCGAAACCCGAGATCATGCTGCTTTCCTTTTGGAAAACGGCGATTCCCAGGGGGAAGATCATCGCGAGGGCGTAAAGCAGCACAAGCAAAAAAAGGAGCCTTACAATAACGGTCTTTTTGCCAAAGAAAGGTTTTTTGGGGACGCTCCAGATTATCTTTTTCGACAGAATTTCCGGCGTCTCGCGTGTTCGGCGCTTTCGCCGCGTGATTTTGTTTTTCCCGCCTTTGCCGGAAAGGTTCACTGCTTTTCCCCGAAAATTTTTGTGATTTCCGTTTCCGTTCCGTTCCGGGCGATAAGCAGGATACGGTGGCCCGCGGTATAGATATACTCTCCCCGGGGGATAAAATCATCTTCCGGCACGGGATCTTTTTCGGACGCGGCGTCTTCGGTTTCGGGCTGCTGTTTTGTCGGATCGACCAGCATTACCAGGGCCCCTTCGGGAAGGTGAAAGTCTTTGAGGGCTTTTCCTTCGGCCAGGGAATGGGGGGCTATCACGATTTCAAGAATCCCTATGCTGCCGTCGCCGATACGATGAAGACCCTTTATGCCGCCGCCGATAAGCCGAGAAAGTATTGAGTCAACGACAACGGATTTCATCGGGATAACCACATCAACCCCAAGCTGCCTGGCGATTGCCGCGTAGCCCGATCCGGTAACCATGGCGATTGCCCTTTGTACGCCCCGGGATTTAAGGTATACGGCTGTGATAATATTGAGTTCCTGATGTTCCGTGGCGGTTACAATAAGATCAAGGTCGTCGAGCTTTTCTTCGGTAACAAAGCTTTCGTCGGAAATATCCTCGTTAAGGATCAACGCTTCGGGAAAGCGGGCCGCGAGATCCTTGCAGATTCCGTAATCCTGCTCAATGATAACCAGGTTTTTAAAACTTTTGGGTATCAGGGTTTTCAAAATGGAAAAAAAGCCTTTGCTGTTTTTCTTTTGCCTTGATTCGCCGGTTTCGCCCCGGAGAAGCCCCGAGGCGATAAGCGAGCCGAGCCTGCCCCCGCCGACGATGCCGATTTTTTTGATTTGCTTTTCGCTCCGGCCCGCCAGGCGGAATCCTTCATCAAGCACCTCTTCTTTTGC
>JAITBL010000273.1 GCA_031283575.1 Treponema sp.
TGCCGGCTACTGCCAGAGTCCCCGCCTGGCTTCACGGGCCTCGCGTTCGATGGCGCGGAATTCTTCGATAAAGTGAAAACTGTAATTGGTGTAGGCATGGCCGTAACCGGCGCGGATAACGTGCGCCCCTATACCGCGCGTTGCAAAGTACACGCCCTCGTGATAGACTACGACAACAGGGGAGTGTGTATTGCCATGAAATCCAGCGATATGGGCCGGAAAACACGGCGCTACACGGGCCAGACCGAAAACGGTTACAACATGCGCTACCGCTACCTGAACCCGCAGACCACCGGCCGCTGGCTGAGCACGGACCTCGCCATGGGGGAATATATACCGGGTAACAACAGAGACTTTACTCGTAGAAGGTAAAAGATGAAGAAACGTTTTAAATTTCTAATTGTTTTCTTTTATTTTTCTATGCAGTTATGGGCTGAGGTGTTTAGCGTGAAAGTGTTGGAAGGAATGCTTTTTCCTGTTTCTATAATAAGAGAAGAAAAGATATTGCCCAAATGGGAGAAGGTAGAGGAGGATTTTTACCGAGTTCGGCTTAGTAGCGGCTCTGACATGTTCTATCTGCAAAAGAAACGTGTCAACAGTGATATTGAAAGTAATGCAATAGAAGTTTATGGACAACTGTTTTCCATGAACTGTGAACCATTAGATATTAATGCTGGTGAGATATTCTATTTCTCATATGGAATAAAAAAATTTATTGTTTATAGGACAAATGTCTTTCCTGAAATATACAGTGATATAGTTCTAATATTTGATGTTACAGATAAATCAAATATTATCTTTTACTATATTAAAAGATGGACTATAACGAATAATTTGTATATTGGAACATACCCAGATAAAAACGGAATGCTCGGTATTATAGTTACAGAGCCCTATAATAGCAGTGGAATTAAAAGAGCGCGGCTTTATGCAATACAAGATAATCAACTTAACGAAGTCTATGACAGCTATAATAAATGTATAGAGATATATTATGATTGGTCAAAATGGGACGCGGAAAATATTGATATTGTAGAAAAAAATGTACCTCAGAGTATAAGAACATCCGATTTGAGATTAAAACCAATAGGAAGAATAATCGATCGGGAAGTGTCAACTAATTCATGAAATATGGTAGCACATCATTTTGTAGCCCGAAGTGTCAACCAATCCAGAAAATGAGCTAACACATCATTTTGAAACGCGAAAACGGCCTGGGAATTCGTAAAAACCACTCAACAGGCTTCTAAAAAACAGTTGAACTTGACCGGAAAACGGTCGTGTTTCAGGGAGGGCAGACATACCTTCCCTGTTTTCGGAAGATAGGGAGTTTGAACAGGTACGGAATTCAGCCTGCGCCGCTTCGCGGTAATAGTGGCTGTGCAAGCGCGGCTTCGCTATTTGATGCAGCACGGCGTACGCCCAGGAATGCGCGCGAACAAGTGAGCGCGGTTTCACCACTTAATGTAGCATGGTGTTGGCCCCGAGAATGCTACGGTCCGGGAAAATGCTATAGGGGGCCTTGGTGACGGAAAATCCTGTGCAAGGACCGCATGGCGGATCCCGCACAGATTTGGAGACCGGCCTGAAGCACATTTTTCACGGCAGTAACTTTTACCGGGCCTACGCCGCCTGCAATTAAACCGAAGGTTTAATTGGCCAAGTCAGGCTTGCAGCCTGACTTGCAAGGACCCCCGGTCCGTCACGGTACGACGGCATACTTTTCAGCGTACAATACAAACGCTTTCCGCCCCCTCCTTCAAGCCTTGAACAGCGGGAGCGCCGCATGCTAGAATAAAGCCTCATGAAACGTGTATACAATTTTTCCGCGGGGCCTTCGATGCTGCCGCTGGCGGCGCTCGAAAAAGCCGCCGGTGAAATGTGCGACGCCAATGGCTCGGGCCAGTCGGTTATGGAGATGAGCCACCGTTCGGCGGATTTTAAGCCGATTATTGAAAAGACCGAGGCGCTGTTCCGCGAACTCATGGACATTCCCCCGAATTACCGCGTCCTTTTTTTGCAGGGCGGGGCGTCGCTGCAGTTTGCCATGATCCCGCTTAACCTCGCCGCCGCCCCTGATCCTGCCGGCGGGGAAAAAACGCCTGTTACCTTCGTGGATACCGGCGTCTGGGCCCAAAAAGCCGCCGGCGAGGCCGCCAAATACGCGCGCGTGGTTGTTGCCGCGTCTTCAAAAGACGCGGGTTATACCTGTATTCCGGCAGCCCCCGCGCCGGCGCCGGGGAGCGCCTACTATCACATCACCTGGAACAATACGATTGTCGGAACCAAATGGCCGTCGATTCCCGATACCGCCGGCGTGCCCCTCGCGGCCGATATTTCCAGCGCGATTCTTTCCGAGCCGCTTGACGTAAGCCGCTTCGGCCTTCTCTACGCGGGCGCGCAGAAAAACTTGGGGCCCGCCGGAACCACCGTCGTGATTATCCGCGAGGATCTTGTCGGCGGGGCGCCGGCCTGGGTTCCGGCCATGCTGCGCTACGACATCCACGACAAAGAAGCCTCCATGTACAATACGCCGCCCTGTTACGGAATCTACATTATCGGCCTCGTCCTCCAGTGGCTGAAAGATCTGGGCGGCGTGGAAGCCATCGCCGCCCTCAACCGCGAAAAGGCGGCCCTGCTCTACGGCTACCTTGAAAACAGCAAAAACTTTTATTCACCGGTGGAAAAAGCGAGCCGCAGCCTGATGAACATTCCCTTTGTGCCCCGCGAGACCGCCGCCGAAAAAAAGGCCGTGATCGAAAAGCGTTTTGTAAACGAAGCCGCCGGCGCGGGCCTTGTGAATCTTGCCGGTCACCGTCTGGTCGGCGGCATGCGGGCGAGCGTTTACAACGCCATGCCGCTGGAGGGCGTTAAGGCCCTGCTCCGTTTTATGGAGACTTTCGAGCAAACTTTATAGTAGCGAAAATGTCCCGCCGCAGGCGGACAGTAAGGAAACAGCATGTACCGTATTCAAACACTGAACAAAATTTCGCCTTTGGGACTGGAGTTGTTCCCTTCCGGCAAATATGAAGTGGGGGATGAAGTCGCCAACCCCGACGCTATCCTCGTGCGCAGCGCCGATCTTCACAAGGTCCGCCTGGCCCCGTCGGTGCTGGCCATCGCGCGGGCCGGCGCCGGCGTAAACAACATACCCCTGCCCGCGTGCAGCGAGCGGGGCATTGTCGTGTTCAACACCCCGGGGGCCAACGCCAACGCGGTCAAGGAATTGGCGATAGCGGCCCTGCTCCTTTCATCCCGAAACATTCTGGGCGGATGGAATTGGGGTGAAACCCTCTCCGGCAAAGACGAAAACGTACCGGAACTGGTTGAAAAGGTGAAGAGCAGGTTTGAAGGCCCTGAACTGCGGGGCAAGACCCTGGGAGTGGTGGGCCTGGGGGCCATCGGCGTTATGGTGGCGAATGACGCCGTCGCCCTGGGAATGAAGGTGGCCGGTTACGATCCCTATATTTCGGTCGAAGCGGCCTGGAGCCTTTCGCGGGAAGTGGAACGGGCCGATACCCTGGAGGGGCTGCTCGCCCGTTCCGATTACGTCACCCTGCATCTTCCCCTGAGCGACACGACAAAGGGCCTTCTGAACGCCGAAAAATTCGGCCTGATGAAAAAAGGCGCCCGCGTGATCAATCTTGCGCGGGGCGCTCTGGTCAACGAAGCGGACATGATCGAAGCGCTCGACACGGACAGGCTTGCCAGCTATGTTACGGACTTTCCGACGGCGGTCCTCCTTAACTGTAAAAAGGCCGTCTGCATTCCCCACCTTGGGGCTTCCACGCCGGAGGCGGAAGATAACTGCGCCGTCATGGCGGTCAAACAGCTTGTCGACTACCTGGAATCGGGGATTGTGCGGAATTCGGTAAACTTTCCCAGGTGCAAGCTCGAGTTTCGTTCTCCCTGCCGGCTTCTGGTGGCAAACCGCAATATACCCAACATGGTAGGCCAGATTACCACCCTGCTCGCCGCCGCAACCATCAACATTACCGACCTGATTAACCACCATCTGGGTGAATACGCCTATAACATCATCGATACCGAACAGCCCATTCCCCAGGATCTGGTGGAAAAGATCAAGGCCATTGACGGGGTGGTGCGGGTTCGGGAATTAACTCAAAAGTAGGCCGTCCAAACGCAGATGTTCCGCGAAACGTTCAGCCGCCGACGAGGAGCCGGCCCACATTGGCAAGGTCGGGAAGCTGGACGTAGAGGGGTATGTGGCCTTTGGCGTTCTTTTTGTCCTCTTCCACAAGTTTGACAAAAAGCTCGTTTACCAGGTCGGAAAAAACTTTAAGATTTGAGGCGAAATTATTCACCGCCATATCGCGCAGGATTTTGTCCTGGCCCGTGGCGTCGCTGCGGCTAATCCGCGCCCGCAGGCCCGGTACGAGGTCCCGCCTTACCACGGCCACAAAGTGGGCGGCGGCAATGATCTGCCGGTAAAGTTCATCAAGGTGCAGGCCCTGATTCACGGACTTTTCGGTAAGAAGTTCCATTTGGTCCCACAATTGGTTGTCAAAGGACATCTGGAGCAGGGCGGGACGTATAAAGCGGCTGGAGATGTTGGTCCGGTAATGTTCCCCGATCTGTTCGATAAGCCTCTTTATACTTGAATCCGAAATTTGCATTGTCAACAGTATATACCCTTTCGGGCCGGTCTTCAAGCGCCCGTCTTGCCATCATTTATTCACACAGTAAAAATGAAGCGAAAATGAAGCGAAAAGCGTTTGGCCTAATCAAAAGCCCCTTTTTTTCCGACAAAGAAAGCAGGAGAAGCTGTCATGAGGGTTCAAAACGCAACACCCAGTCTCGGCTATGTACTTAGCGCGTCGCGGGGCGGCAAGATGTCCCTGCCGGTGTCGCCTTCCAGCTATATCTATTCCCACTTCAAGCATGTTTCGGGCGTACCCGCCCCCGAAGGAACCCGCGGCGTGGCGATTACCAGGCTCAAGATCCTCGACGTACTTATTGAACAGCTCGGCCAAATAAAAAAACGGCCCGAAGGCAGGCTGGAAACCGCGCCCAGTGACGAACAGGTAGACGCCCTGATCAGGCAGTACGAAGGACAGATTAAAAGCGCCCGCGCCGCCAACCTGGTAATGCCCTACGTACCGGCGCCCTCGGCGCCTTCGGCCGCGCTCTTTTCGCTGGTCGCGTAAAAGCGAACAGGCCCAAACCGTTACAGTTTTTTCCACGCGCCGGCGGCGGCGGATTCATAGGCCGTTTCCAGCATGCGCAGAATGTAACAGGCGTCCTCGAACGAAGGGGACGCCGGCGTTTGGGTATACACGCTGTTACAGAAATTGTAAAAGCTGTGAACATGGCTTCGGATCCAGCCCAGGGGAAACTTTGAGGGCGGCAGGCTTCCGCCGGGTTTTTCAAAGGCCGACATGGTTTCGATACGCAGATAACCCCGCTCGCCGCCCAGCGCGCCTTCCGCCGTAATGTTGTCGAAAAATTCGAGCCAGTTGGGAAAATTGGAATTAAAACGCAGCGCGCCCCTGTCGCCGTAAATTTCAAACGTAAAGTCGTCGTTGGTCCCGGTATAAATTTTGGAAGCTTCCGCCACGCCCTGCGCGCCGCAGGGCGTCTTGAGCAGAATCCAGGCCGAATCATCGGCGTCGATCCTGACCATTTCGCCCCTGCCGTTGGGCCGTTCCGGATAGAGTACGCGGGTTGACGCGAAGAGTTCGCTAAAGCCGCCGAGCAGGCTGTAAAGGAGATCGAGCAGGTGGCTCCCCAGGTCGAAGAGCACGCCGCCGCCGCCCATGGCCCTGTCCTGCTTCCATCCGATGGGTTTGTTTTTATCAATAGAACCGGAGTGAAGGTAAGCGCCGTGAAAACTCATCAGGGCGCCCACGCGGCCTTCCGCTATAAGCTGCTTTGCCCGCATGACCGCGGGAAAGCAGCGGAACTGATGCGCCATCTGGGCGATGAGTCCCGACTTCCGCCACGCTTCGGTAACTTCGGCCGCCTCTTTGTAACTTGCCGCGAGGGGTTTGTCGCAGTACACATGCTTTCCCGCTTTAAGGGCGGCGAGTATATTGTCTTTGTGGAACACGTTCGGCGTACTTACCGTTACCGCGTCAATATCCTTGCGCGATAACAGTTCGTCCAGATTCGCGGTCGCAAACTCAAAGCCGTTTGCTTCCTGCATTGCCTGCGCCGCCTTTAAATTCGTGTCGCAAATTCCCACCAGTCTGGGAACGAAGGGAAGAGCGTCATAATGAAGGGGAATTGTTTTTGCGCCGTAGGTATGGGTTTTTCCCATAAAGCCCGCGCCGATAATGCCTATGCCGATTGTTTTCATGCCGCCTCCGTTTTGGTAAACAGTTTGTATGTTTCGCGCGCCACGATGATTTCCTCGTTGGCGGGCACTATCCACAGTTCGGCCGCCGAATCCGCCGCGCTTATGAGCAGCTTCCCGCGGCCCTTTGCCGTTTCGTTGGCGCTGTCGTCGACGCTGACGCCAAAGCAGGCGGCGGAAGCGGCGATACGTTTTCGCAGCCGGGGCGAGTTTTCGCCTATGCCCGCGGTGAATACCAGCGCGTCAAGTCCGCCCAGTTCCGCGTAGTATTGGCCGATGTAACGCTGTACGGCGGTGACAAAAACGTCGAGGGCAAGCCTTGCCCGTTCCGCCCGTTCGGGTGTTTTACCCTTGCCTTCGGCGGCTTCTTCCAGATCGCGCATGTCGTTACTGAAACCGGAAAGCCCCATCATGCCGCCGTTTTTTTCGAGGCCGGCGCGGAGTTCGTTCATGCTCATGCCCGAGTCAAGCAAAAACAGCATGATGTAGGGGTCGAGGTCGCCGGTACGGTTGGCGTGGGGCACTCCGGCCTGAAGGGAAAAGCCAAAGGAATTGTCCACGCTCTTTCCGTCGAGTATGGCGCAGATCGAGCAGGAGCCTCCCAGGTGGCAGGAAATAATGCGGCGGTATTTTTTTTCTCCCTCATCGTCGGCGCGCAGGGTTTGGGCAACGTAGGAATGGGACGCGCTATGGTAACCCAAACGGGAAACGCCGTAACGCCGGTACCATTCGTAGGGAATGCCGTAGAGCCGCCGTTCCAGGGGTATGGTGGTATGGAAAAAAGTTTCGAAGACGCCGGCCATGCGGGAGCGGGGAAACGCTTCTTTAAAACGGGCAATCACTTCGAGGTAAGCGCCGTTGTGAACCGGCGCTACCGGCCGGTACGCTTCCATGGCGGCCAGCACTTCCGCGGAGAGTTCATGGACGGCGTAATAACCTTTGGCGAGCACTGTTTTAAATCCGATAGCGCCGACGTCTTCGATACGGATTGCCGCGCCGTCAAGCCGTACGCCGCTTTCGCCGTCAAGCAGGCTTGAAAGAAAGCGGCGGATTCCATCGCTGTAACCGGGAACGGCGAGCCCGTCTTCCCTGAGCGCGGCGTTCCTTTCAGCGTTTTGATAGTGGTAGATTCCCTCGCCGGAACCTACCCGCTCAACCCGCGCCTCACAGAGCGGGCGTTCGGAAGGCATGTCGAAAAGTTTGAACTTGAGCGAAGTACTCCCGGCGTTGCTTACCAGTACCAGCATGGGGGAATAATAACACAAAACGGCGTCTGTGACAGCCGCCGCGAAAAATAGCCGTCTTGAGTTTTTCGTCCTGTTTGGCTATGCTTTAAGACACCGAATAAACACGGTAACATTTCAGATTGCGCTGGCGGCGGACCGTCATAACAGGAGTGAGGTAATGAAAGTACAGGAATTAAAACACGCGGGATTAAGAAAATGGGTGGAAGAGGCGGCTGCGCTGATGAGTCCCGATTCGGTAGAGGTTTGTGAAGGCGGGCAGGCTGAATACGACCGTATGATTCAGATTACCCTTGATCAGGGACTTGCCACGAAACTGGACGAAAAGAAGCGGCCCGGTTCGGTACTGTACCGTTCGGACCCTTCGGATGTGGCGCGGGTGGAAAACCGTACCTATATCGCCAGCGAAAGTGAATCCAACGCCGGTCCCACCAATAACTGGATCGATCCGGCCGAACTTAAAAAGACCATGACGGAACTGTACCGCGGCAGCATGAAGGGCCGCGTCATGTACGTGATTCCCTTCTCCATGGGTCCGGTCGGTTCGGATATCGCCAAGATAGGCGTGGAAATTACCGACAGCGCCTATGTCGTCGCCAACATGCACATTATGACCCGCGTGGGAACCAGGGTGCTCGACGTGCTGGGAAGCGACGGCTTTTATGTGCCCTGTTTCCACTCGGTCGGCAAACCTTTGGCGGCGGGCGAAAAAGACAACGGCAAGTGGCCCTGCGCCCCGATGGAGCACAAGTACATTTCGCACTTTCCCGAAACACGTGAAATCTGGTCCTACGGTTCGGGCTACGGCGGAAACGCCCTTCTTGGTAAAAAGTGCCTGGCCCTGCGTATCGCTTCGGTATTGGCGCGGGATGAAGGCTGGCTCGCCGAGCACATGCTGATCCTCAAGATCACCAATCCCCAGGGTGAAGCGAAGTACATTACCGGCGCGTTCCCCTCGGCCTGCGGCAAGACCAACCTCGCCATGCTGATTCCCACCCTTCCCGGCTGGAAGGTTGAAACGGTGGGCGACGACATCGCCTGGATGAAGTTCGGGGCGGACGGCCGCCTCTATGCCATTAACCCCGAAGCCGGTTTCTTTGGCGTGGCGCCCGGAACCAACGACGAATCAAACCGCAACGCCATGGTTTCGGCAAGTAAAAATACGATCTTTACCAACTGCGGCCTTACCGAAGACGGCGACATCTGGTGGGAAGGCATAGGCTACGGCGCCCCGGGCAGCGAAATTATTGACTGGAAGGGAAACAAACGGCCGAGCCCCCAAAAGGACAAAAGTCCCAAGGGCGAGGAAATCGCCCACCCCAACGCCCGCTTTACCGCGCCGGCCAAACAGTGTCCCTGTATCGCCGCTGAATGGGAAGATCCCAAAGGCGTGCCGATCAGCGCGTTTCTCTTCGGCGGCCGGCGGCCCAAAACGATTCCCCTCGTGAACCAGAGCAAAGGCTGGATACACGGCGTCTTCATGGGATCGATTGTGGGAAGCGAAGTTACCGCCGCGGTCATCTCCGATCAGGTCGGCCAGGTGCGCCGCGATCCCTTCGCCATGTTACCCTTCTGCGGCTACCACATGGGCGACTACTTTAAACACTGGATCGGCCTGGGCAAAAAAGCGGAAGCCGAAGGCAAAGCCGACAAACTGCCGAAAATTTTCTTTGTCAACTGGTTCCGCAAAAACGCCGGCGACAGGTTTATTTGGCCCGGCTACGGCGAAAACTCCCGTGTGCTGGCGTGGATATTCGATCGCTGTGACGGCAGGGGCAAGGCCGTGGAAACCCCGATTGGCTTCCTTCCCACTCCCGACGCCATTGAACGGCCCGCCGGCGTGAGCGAAGAAGACATGAAGGAAATCACCGGTGTTGACATCGAAGGCTGGAAAAAAGAAATCGCCGACGTGCGGAAAAACCACTATCCCAAATTCGGCGATAAACTTCCCAAAGAGCTGTACGACGAGCTGGACGCGATCGAGAGCCGTTTCAACGTGTAGCAGGTGAACGCCGTGGAAAAGCCCCGTTCGCGCGGAGTTTTTTCACGGCGCGCAATTAAAATATGGCCCGCGTTCAATCCTGAAGTGTCACAATTTGTGAGGCCGTGAGCAGAGTCGATAGGGATGTGTTTTTGAAGTTGAGATTCTGGAGGAAGGAGTAATCTTATGTCAAAAGTAATAGTTTTTACCGCCTTTTTAACCGCGTTTTTGTTTGGATGCGTTTCAGGGGGGGGGCAGCCTCGCTCAGAAAATAATATCAAACCGGGGCAAACAGTAGGCGAAAAAGAGGCCCTCGGAGAAATTGATATTTATACAGAAATTGCTATCTATTCCGATAGAATTTTGCAGAACGGTAATGATATAAAATCATATAATCAACGCGGAATTCGCTATGTTGAATTAATGAGGTATGCAGAAGCGTATAATGATTTTACCAGAGCGATTGAAATAGCGCCAAATGATCCAGTGGCTTATCATTATCGCGGTAATCTTAATTGTACCATGGAGAACTATGATGAAGGAATGGCTGATTATAACAAGGCAATAGAAGTAGATAAGAATTACTATGATGTTTATAATGACAGGGGAACAATTTTTGCCAAATTGGGACAATATGATGAAGCCATAGCCGATTACATGAAAGGAATAGAATTGAATCCTTCATCCCCTGCTTTACATTATAATTTAGGTTCTTTGTATAAGATATTGGGAAAGTATCAGGAAGCGCTTACCTGTTTGGATAAAGCAATCAGCTATGATAGAGAGTATGTTCCTGCATATATCCAGCGTGGTAATGTGTATTTTGATTTAAAAAGATACGGAGATGCCTTTGTGAACTTTCACCGCGCAATAGGCATAGACCCAGCAAGTATTAACGCGTATGTTGGGCGGGGAATTGTCAACGTTGTTACGGGGAAGTATGAAGCCGCGTTGGCAGATTTTAGCCGTGCTGTACAGTTAGATCCTAACCATATTCTAGCGCTTCAAGACAGAGCGGGAGTATATAGCAAATTGGGACGGTATCAGGAAGCCCTTAGTGATTTAAATGCCATTCTTGCCATTGATCCAAATTTTGTACCCGCTTTGGAAGACAGAGAACTTGTTTATCAAAAACTGGGGAGGAATTAAATGT
>JAITBL010000012.1 GCA_031283575.1 Treponema sp.
TCGGCGATCCGTTCTTCCGGCGTCTGTTCCGGCTCTTCACCGCCGGCTGTATCGGCCGCGGCCCCGTCAGCTTCGGGGGGGGGCAGGTCTTGTTCGGAAGGAACCTTTTCTTTGTCGTGTTCCGGCTTTGACATTCAATCTTCCTGTTATTTCAATCTTCTGTTATTTCAAACCGCATCAGCGGGATGTGAATACTACGGATCGTCTTTTTGAGCATGAAATATCTTCACTTCCAAAAATAAGCAATATTCGGGTACTTGGTCAAGCGGAATTTGAAATAAAAATCCGCCTTTTTCCGCCAAAAATGACCGAATACCGCGAAAAAACGCCCCTGTCCCGGGCAATTTGGGCGGAATGAGCCTCCGCGGCCTAAGCCTTAAGCGCGGTAAACTTGCGCACAAAACCGCAGGGGCGGTATGTCAGTTTGGCCTGGCGGAGGCCTTCGTCGCCCAGATCCTGTTCACGGTTGATATAAAGGTAACAAGCGGGAAGGGAGGCGGCAAAGTGCTGGTTGACAAACTGGTAGATTCCCTTAAATTCCTCAAGGGCTTTCTCAAAATGAACGGCGAACATACGGCCCCGCGCAAGGCGTTCTCCCAGACACCAGGCGGCGGGCTTTCCTTCTACATAGTAGAGCATGCCCTTTTGATACAGGCCCTTAAAACGCTGCAAGGCCTCGGAGGCGGCGAGAAAGTCTCCGTCGAAACCTTTCTGTTCCCGCCACCTGGCAAGGATATCCATGGCCGCAGGAAGCAGATCGGTGGTAAGGGGTCTGGCCTCCCAGTTTTGATAGTTGTTGTGGAACTGGCTTACCAGATTGCGCTTTTTGTGGTACTTCTTGCCGGCAAGTTCCGCCAGGTCAGTACGAAGATAGAGGTAATCGAAGTTGTCGCGGTCCTCGGTAAAAACAATGCCCCAGTCTTCCATTCTGGCCCTGTCGGGAATAAGCAGCGAATCGGAAATTCCCTTCCAGTAATCGTGGGTACGAAAAAGCTCGTCAAGAACGCACTTGCCCGGAACGGCGCAGGGGGTACAGAAAAAACGCCGCCCGCTTTCGCCTTCGGCGTGGGCCGGCTGAATGCCCGATATGATAAAGGTTTTGTCCTGTACCCGCGATACGCGGTACCCGTAGCGCCGCCGGAACAGGTAGAGGTTGGCGAAGGTAAACTCCGACACCCCGTCCACCGTCATCGGAAGCTGGGGATGCATTTCGGTGCGCAGATCATAACTGATGGGAACAAATTCGGGGAATTCCGGTATCATTTACCCCGAGTATACCCGAAAAACAGCGCGCGTGCTATACTGCAAACATGAACGAGGAACACGGTGAAGGCGGAACGATCCCCCTGGATGAAACGGTTTTTGCCAAAGCGGCCCTGTCCCGATTTTTACGTTATGTAACTATCGATACCCAGAGCGATCACGGCAAAGAAGCGACGCCGACGACAGAAGGCCAGTGGGAATTGGCAAAGCTCCTCGCGGAAGAATGCCGGAGCCTTGGTTTGGCCGAAACCGACGTGGAGTTGACCGATCACTGTTATGTGATTGCGCGGCTTCCCGCAAGCGCGGGAAACGAGCGGTCGCCGGTCATTGGTTTTCTGGCTCATCTGGATACGTCCGCCGATGTTTCGGGCAAAAACGTTAAACCCATTGTAGAAGAAAGCGGCGGTACAACCGTTGTGCGTACCGACGGTACGACGCTTTTGGGC
Organism: Treponema sp.; assembly: GCA_031283575.1. Taxonomy (GTDB): domain Bacteria; phylum Spirochaetota; class Spirochaetia; order Treponematales; family Breznakiellaceae; genus JAIRYT01. The sequence goes on from JAITBL010000012.1 coordinate 1,710, forward strand.
GCCGATGACAAAGCGGGGATTGCCGTCATCATGACCGCCGCGGAGTATCTGCTTGCCCACGGCGAAATTAAACACGGCCCGCTGGAATTTATTTTTTCTCCCGACGAAGAAACCGGCAAGGGCCTTCCCTGTTTTCCCCTGGAAAAAATCCGCGCCCAGGCCTGTTACACGCTGGACGGCGGCGCGCGGGGGGAAGTGGAAACCGAATGTTTTAACGCCTGGAAAGCGGAAGTTCGTTTTAAGGGCCGCGTAATTCACCTGGGACAGGCCCGCGGCGAACTTGCCAACGCCGCCCTTATGGCGGCCTCTTTTGCCGCCATGCTCCCCCGCGCGGAAAGCCCCGAAGCTTCCGACGGCCGTTACGGTTACTACTGCCTTGCCGGCATTAAAGGCGATCTGGAAACGGCCGAGCTTGCCGTCCTTATCCGCGATTTTGACGCCGCGCGGGGACGGGAGCGCGCCGCGGCGCTGGACTGTTTTGCGCGGGCGGTGGAAGCCCAGTTCCCCGGCGGAACAGTTAGCGTCGAGAGCAAAGTGCAGTACACGAACATGAAAGACAAAATTGATGAACAGCCCTGTGTCCGCGGCAAACTCTTGCAGGCGGCGGATAATCTGGGCATTACCGTAATGGAAAAACCGATCCGCGGCGGCACCGACGGCTCGCGCCTTACCGAACTCGGCATTCCCACGCCCAACATTTTTGCCGGCGGCCGAAATTTTCATTCGGTAAGCGAATGGCTTTCGGTAAGCGACATGGCCGCCTCCTGCGCGCTGATGCTGGAGCTGATCCGCCTTTGGGCCTGAGTGTCGAACGAGCCTCCGTTTGTACCAATGCAACGCCCAGGATACCGCAGGGCTTACCTAAAAAACCACGAAGGAACACCAAGGCGCACGAAGGAAAGAGAATAGTTAGAGAACAATCCTCCGCACTCCGGTTTTAAAGTGCCGGACATTGAAATTGAATAGAAATCCCAGGGAAATTCCGGAAAGCTTCAGGTAAGTGAGCATTTGAGCCAGATGAACATCATTGAGCTCTTTTACCGCCTTGTTTTCTATAAGTAATTGACCATGCTCGACCATCATATCAATACGATAGCCGCACTCAATGGCTATTCCCTTGTATAAAACAGGTATTGATTTTTCACATTCCACAAAAATCCCCTGTTGTGTCAATTCATACCGTAAACAGGTTTGATAGGTACTCTCTAACAAACCCGATCCCAGGAATGAATGGACTTCATAT
>JAITBL010000074.1 GCA_031283575.1 Treponema sp.
CTCACGAACCTCACGAACCTCACGAATAAAAAACTGTGTTAATCAGCATTTTCCCAACCTTATTTCTTTTTCGCCTTCTTCGCCTTCGCGGTTAAATATTCTTCCCCTGCGCGATGAACCCGTTCGTGTCTGTTCGCGCGGTTCGTGGTTATATTAAACTGGTTGCCTGTTTTACCGTGAACCCCACGAACCTCACGAACAAAAAACTGTGTTAATCAGCGTTTTCCCAACCTTATTTCTTTTTCGCCTTCTTCGCCTTCGCGGTTAAATATTCTTTCTTCTTCCTGCTTCGTGGTTAAAAATTCTTAAACACCACTTGCAGCTGTTACACGGTACTAAAAGCGCGCGAACGGTGAGCGGCGCTATTCTTTCGGGTGGCCGCGCAGTTCCCGCAGGAAGCCGGCGACGATAATCAGCATAATGATCGCCACCGGAAAAGCGGCGATGATCGAGACCGTCTGCAGCATCACCAGCGTACTCTCCGACCAGATCAGGGACAGCGGCAGAATGATCAGCACCGCCGCCCAGAAAACCCTGAGCCGCGTATCGGCCCTGCTTTTTGTTTCAAACACGCCGCGTTTGCAGAAACCGGCTATAACAAGCGTAATCGCGTCAAAGGTGCTGGCGTAAAAGGCGATCATCACGACTGCGAGGAGCAGCAGGACCAGCGGCGCCAGGGGAAGCTGGCCTAAAAATTGTACGATAATTTTTGCCGGCGCCGTTCCGGCGGCAAGCAGGCCCACCGTATCGACGCGGCCCGTTACCTGCTGATAGAGGCCGAAGTTTCCGAATACGATAAACGAAAGAAAGGTGCCGGAGATACCGTAAAAGAACGCGCCCGAGATCATCTGGCGCAGCCGTCTGCCTTCGCTTATTTTGGCGATAAAGAACGGGGTCGCGACAAACCAGGCGATCCAGTAGGCCCAGTAAAAGATAGTCCACTGCTGGGGAAAACCGGTAACGCCGTCTCCGGTAAGGCGCAGCGGATCGGTCCAGGTCGCCATACCGATAAAATTTTGCAGCACATTCCCCACACCCGAGACGCCGCTTTCAATAATAAAACGCGAAGGCCCCAGAATAAACACCCAGGATAAAAGAAGCGCAAAGGCCGCCACGTTGAACACGGCAAGATGGGCAATCGCCTTCATCCCGAAGAGGACGGCGCCGGTAAACACAAGGCCGATGATCAGCAGAATGATGATCGTGAGGCTTTTGCCCAGGGCAAGGCCGAAGATCGTATTGATCGCCTCGGAAATCAGGGGCGTCGCCGTGGCGAAAGTCGTTGCCGTTCCTCCGATAAAACCGATGATCGCCACAATGTCGATCAGGGAACCCAGGGGGCCGTCCGTCTTTGAACGGAGGATGGGCCGGCACGCTTCCGAAAGCGAACTGCGGTTTCTTCCTTTTACAAAGAACATATAGGCATAGGCGGCCGCGGGGAGTATGTAGAAAGCCCAGGGGATGGGGCCCCAATGAAAGAGCGGATAGGAAGACGCGATGAGCTGGTGCTGGGCCTCCGACAGGGACGGCGCGCCCGCGGGATTTGCCTGGTAGTAGTACACCCACTCGATAAGGGACCAGTAGAGAATATCGGCCGCCATGGTAGAGGTAAAGATCATCGCGCCCCATTTAAAGCTGCTGTAAACGGGCTTTTCGGCGTTTCCCAGTTTAATCCGGCCGTATCTGGAGGCCGCGACCCAGACGCTGCAGCCCACCATAAACACGCCGATAAGGATGTAACAAAAGCCGAGCCGGTTGACAAAGACATCGTTTAAAAGGGCAATGACCGCCTGCGCCCGCGCGGGAAAAAAATAAATAAGCGCGGCAATAGCCGCAACGATAACCAGCGGAAAAAACAGCTTGGTAAAATCGATTTCAGTTTTCTTTGTTTCCATACCGCCTTCTTTGTTTTTCAGTATCTTCGAGCATTATCGTATAATCAAAATACACGTCGGCGTATTGTTTCATTTTTTTGCCGTACTCGCCGAACTGTATGCCAAAAAAACGCTTATACTCGGTCCAGAGCATCCATAAAAAGCCGCCCAAACACATATAGGCGTACAGCCGCATCAGCTCTTCGTTCGAAGGTTCCCGCGTCAGGTACAGGGACAAAAGTCTGTCCGCCTCGTTTTTGGTGTAGTACGAATAAATCGCGTACATGGCAATGTCGATAAGCGGATCGCACATACCGGCGTATTCCCAGTCGATAAGACGCAACGACTGATCGGGAAGGCGTATAAAGTTGTCGGGATTGCAGTCAATGTGGCAGAGTCTTTTTTCCGGCTTGAATTTCTTTGTCAGATTGATGATACGCATGATTTTAAAATAATCTTTGGCATAGCGGAGGTAACGCATATTGTCCTTGCCGGGAAGCAGATTAAGGTAGCGCTTGATTTCCGCGGCAATGGAAAAAACGTGCGGCGTCTTTGCGCCGCCTGAGTGTATGGCGCGCAGAAGGGAAAGTGAATCCAGCACGTCTTTTTCGACGCGGGGATCGGTATTGACGGCGCCTTTTTCGAAACAGGAAATTTTAACCCCCGATTCCTCGTTAAAGTAAACAATACGGTCGCAGATTCCCAGATCCCCGATGGCGTCGTAGGCGCTCTTTTCGTGCCGGCGGTTGATAAGCATATTGGCGCCTTCCCCGGGCCGGCGAAAAATATAGGAGGCGCCGCCAATCAAAAAAGAAAAACTGTCGTTGGTCATGCCCGCCTTGATTTTTTCGATGCCGGTAATTTCTTTTTCGGAGACGTGAAAAATATCGGCGATAAGCCGCAGATACCTGTTGCCCGTCTCGTATCCCCATTCGGGATCGAAGCCGCGCAGCTCTTCAAGGCTTTCGAATTCGTAAACATTGTCGGCTTTTTGCCGGTTGACGTAGAGGGTAAAATGCCGCATTTCGCTGATAAAGACATTTTCCCACATATACTTTTCGGTTCCCACCTTATGATAATAGCGGTACACGGCTTCCTTAAACGGAATGGAAAAATCCCTGCTCAAAAAAACCGGCCCGTACATTACCCAGGAATTTTTTCCGCCGATAATGACGGCGGTAATCTTTCCCGTATCATCGGCGCTCACGCACCATTCGCCGGTGTCTCCCTCTTTGTAGACGCAGCTGTACCAACTGCGTTCCTCCCGGGATTTAAACATGTTCTCGGACATCCAGTTGTCCGACGACAGAAGATAGGAATTCTTGAGGTAGCGGCGGGCAAAGTACAGGCTGGAAAGATTATTCTTGGCATGGTAATCGCGGTTGTAAACAAATTTGATTCCGTCGTAACGGTCCTTGAGATAGCGGAAGCGTTCTTTTTTATAGCCGACCACGATGATGATTTCGTGGATTCCCGCTTCTTTAAGCTGCCGTATCTGGCGCTCGATCATCGGAACGCCTTTGACGGGAACCAGACCCTTGGGCAGATCAAAGGTAATGGGAATAAAACGCGAACCGTAACCGGCGGCAAGGATGATGGCGTTATTAACCTTGTACATGTTCGGGCGGGTTACGCCACCTCCATCCGTCCCGCAGCGGCACAAAGCCCCGGAGAAAGAGCGCGAGAATTACCAGGCCCTGATAGACGACGGCAAACGGCGCGGCATGGGGAAGGCGCAGAAAGTAAAACGCCGCGAGGATCAGGGGAAAGACAATGTCGGGAAGGGGCGGTTTTCCATGCCGCACATAGGCAAGGAGAAAGCGCTCGACATAGGCGGCGCAATAGATGATCATCACAAAGAGAAAGCCCCGCTCCACCAGGGCGGACGCGAAAAAAAACACCGCGGCGGCGGGAAGCAAAAAGAGAAGATAGACGGGCTTTCCCTGTTTTCCCGTACGCAGAATGTTCCGCGCAAAGAGCGTCAAACCCACAACGGCGCTCAGGCCAAGCGCGAGCGACAGAACCGAAACGCGGGGCAGAAATTCAGCGTAAATGACCGCGCGGAACGGATCGATAAAGCCAAGACAGCAAACGACGGTTCCCGCAAAGATCATTTCAAAAGAACTGATCGCCTCAAAATAGAGGGTTTCGCAAAAGTACTGTTCGTAAAAGGAACCGAAAAGCGGCAGATACCCCACGGTGATGATGAGCCCCACGGTAAGGGGATCGTTAATCCGGTAGGCAAAAAGCACCATGGAAACCATGCAGCCCATTACCAGAATATCAAAAAAATGATCGAAAAATTCTCCCAGGGGCGCGCAGGTATTGGTTCTGCGCGCCTGTTTTCCGTCGAGCAGATCGCCGATCAGGTAGGCGCATACAAGGAAGGGTATGAGGGGCCACAAAACAAGGCCTGTCCGGTAATTTACATAGGCGGCCGCCGTCGCCAGAAAAAGACAGAAATTGCCTGAAAGCGTGATAAAATTGGCGGGAATCCACCATGGCAGAATCGCAAAAATCGGATCGGAAACATATTGTTCAAAGCGGGGCCAGAGCAGCGACTTGTAAATAATCGTTGTTTTATTTCCCGCGCCCCGTGTATGCCAGACGCCTTTAGCGATCCGGTATTTGTTTTCGATCACTTTTTTCCTTCTTGACAACAAATTTATAATACAGAAACTGGACGGCAAAAATCAAGCCCATGTTCACATAGGACAGACCGGCGTTATAAATTCCCCAGACCGTGTCGGAAGCGGCAAACGTCGTAATCACCGCGATAATTCCGTCAATCACAAAAAACACGCACCAGATAATCGTCATGGTCCGGCTTAAAGAAACAAGCCGCGCCTCGCTCACTGTCTTTTTGATGTCTTTAGCGACGAGTATCCCGAGCTGATACACGATGGGGGGCGGAATAAAAAGACTCATGCCAAAAATAATGCCGTACGCGAGATCGGCCAGGGCTGGATACAGTTTAAAAACACAGGACGAATTGATCAGGAACGCGGCAAGCCCGATCCCAAAAAGAATCAGGGGGCAGAGAAAAACCATCCAGCGGTTTTTGCCGTGGTAATGGCGGTAACTGAGAAACACATACACCGAGGCAAAAAAAATCACGGCAAGCGAAAGGTTGCGCGGGGGCATTTTAAAAATGACGAGGGAACAAAAAATCAATACCGGATAAAGTACCAGAATGGCGACTACAATATAGTGGGGCAGGGAATTACCCGGCCCGAATTTGGCGGGAAAGCCCGGCGCGCGGCCCCGGCGGGGCGTTTCGCTTTTGCCGGCCTCCCCGCTTTCGTTTGAGCCGCTTTCGCGCGGTGCTGAACACATTTGCTGATTATAACCGATTCGCCGCGAAGGGTCCATACCGCGGGCAGTCCCTGCGGAAAGCCTTGCGCCTTTCCGCAGGGCCGCCTGTCAAGCGAAGGCCGGCGCGCTTAACAGGGCAGAATCGACTTTTCCGTTTCCCTGTCGAAGAGCTGGGCTTTTTCCATGTCGGCGGTAAAGCGCGCCGTATCGCCGACTTTGAATTGGCGCTGCGGCCCGGTACGGGCGACCAGCGGCTGGTTTCCCGCCATAAGCCAGAGGTGTATGTCGGCGCCCAGCGGTTCCACCACGGTAATTCTGGCGGAAATAAAATTACCGTCCGCGCCGTCGTTATACGTCAGGTTTTCGGGCCGTATGCCAAAGAACACGTCTTTGTCCACGTACTTTTTCAGCGCGTCGGCGTGAGGGGCAACGGGCCGCAGTTCGCAGTTCTCTCCGCACAGCGCGATTCCGCCTTTATCCCGCACCGTGAGGGCAAGAAAGTTCATGGGCGGCGATCCGATAAAGCCCGCGACAAATTTATTGCAGGGATGATTGTAGAGGTGCAGGGGGCTTCCAATCTGCTGGACGCGGCCGTCTTTCATCACCACAATTTTATCCGCCATCGTCATCGCTTCCACCTGGTCGTGGGTAACATAGATCATCGTGGCGTTAAGCCTGACGTGAAGGCCGGAAAGTTCCGCCCGCATCTGAACCCGCAGCTTGGCGTCAAGATTGGAAAGCGGCTCGTCAAAAAGAAAAACTTTGGGATTGCGTACAATGGCCCGGCCTACGGCGACGCGCTGGCGCTGGCCCCCCGAAAGGGCCCTGGGTTTGCGGTCAAGAAATTTTTCGATGTCAAGAATTCCGGCCGTCTCGCGGACCCGCCTGTCGATTTCGTCCCTGGGGACTTTTTTGATCTTGAGGCCAAAGGCCATGTTTTCGTACACCGACATGTGCGGGTAGAGGGCGTAATTCTGGAACACCATGGCGATATTCCTGTCCTTGGGGGGAACGTCGTTCATCTTTTCCCCGTCGATAAACAGTTCGCCCCCCGAAATATCCTCGAGCCCCGCGACCATGCGCAGTGTCGTGGACTTTCCACAGCCCGAAGGTCCTACCAGAACCACAAATTCCCTGTCTTCTACGACGATATTGGCGTTGTCAACCGCTTTAACGCCTCCGTCATAGATTTTGCAAATGTCCCGTAACTCGACTTTTGCCATAAAACACCTCCGTGGAAACGCTGCCATCCTGAAAGTTCCACCGCTTTTCAGGGATTGGTTTAATTGTAGGGGGTGAAACAGGCGCTGTCAATGTACGTGTACGATGCGGGGAAAACGCGGCCCCAAGAACCCCGAACGGGATACTTTGGGCCGCCAGCTTTTTACAGGCCCGTCTCAATGACAGGGCCTTTCTGTCTTACAGAGGTCTAGAAGCTGAAGAAAACGCCGACGCTTATGTTGGTGATGACTTTATTTGTCACTACCGAAAAATTGGTCTCACTGTAGTCGCCTGCCGAGTGATACACAAAACCCGCAACGGGGAGCTGAATATAGAAACGCAGGTGGTCGGCAAGATTCAGGTCCCCGCCGATAGCCGCGTGAACACTAAAGATAGTCTCATCATCGGCGCCGTCCGCTTCGTACATAATCATTCCAAAGGTCAGATCGCCGGCGATAAAAGGCGTAAAGATGCCCAGGGCCGGAAATTTATACCTGGCCACCGGTCCGACGCTGAACACTTTGTAGTCCTCACTGGGACTGCCGCTGGCGGTGTCTTTCGAGTATATCGAAAAACCGGCCGTACCGCCTATATCGAATCTGTCGTTAATTTCATAGAGCAAGGTAGGCGACACCGTAAATTGAGACGCTGAGCTGTTGGGAGTACCCAGGTCCCTTTTATCATACGAAACCGCGCCTCCTATGAGAAACTGGGAAAACGCCGGTTGTACCGCGCATACGGCGATAAACAAAACGGCCACTACCAAAATCTTTTTCATGTGTTACATCCTTCAAATCA
>JAITBL010000102.1 GCA_031283575.1 Treponema sp.
GGCGATCCGCTTGCCGCGCCGGTTTTGGCGGGTCTGGGCCTGCGCAAGCTGAGCATTGGTTTTGCCTCGGTCGCGCCGGTAAAACGCGCGCTTTCCCGCATTACCCTGCCGGAAGCCGAAGCCCTGGCGGAAAAAGTCATTCGCCTTCCTGCCGCGGCGGAGGTGGAAGCGTATCTGCGGCGCTCATTGGCTGAATGACGGAATTGCATTCATCGTTTGGCCTGTAATTTTATAGATTACAGTATAGTTTTATAGTAAGGAAGAAGAAACGTGTACACGAAAAGAATTACCGTCATCAATAAAAGCGGCCTGCACGCCCGTCCCGGTTCCGACTTTGTGCACGCGGCCGCCGCTTTCAGCTCAAAAATCACGATACGGCGTCTGGATGAAGACGAAGATCCGGTAAACGCCAAATCCATCGCCTTTGTCCTGAGTCTTGGCATAGGAAGGGGAATAGAGGTGGAAATCGCCGCGGACGGTCCCGACGAACAGGAGGCCGTCGACAGGCTGACGGCGATGATTGAAAGCGGCCTTGGCGAAGTTTAAGATTGACAATATCCCCGCGAAAAGGTACATTTGAAGCGGCCGGCGTTTTGCCGGTCAGGCGAGAGTGGTGAAACTGGTAGACACGCCAGACTTAGGATCTGGCGCCTTTGGCATAGGGGTCCGAGTCCCCTCTCTCGCAGAGGGAGGGGTGAACTTTAGAGCGCCGTTCTAAAGTAACCGGACCACCAGGAAGCAGTCCATTTTCCCGCGGTTTTGCAAATCAGTAGCTTACAGAGGATTTTTGTGCCCGTATCCAAAGAACTTTCACATCTGGAACATTCGGCGGTCCGTCTTACCCTTACCGTACCCCGGGACGAGGTCAAGTTACAGTACGACCAGCTCATCGCCGACTACCTCAAATCGGCCCAACTCCCCGGTTTCCGCAAGGGCAAGGTCCCCCGTAACATACTGGAACGGAAATTCGGCGAGGGCCTCAAGGGTGAAGCCCTCAACAAAATTATCGGAAAGGCCCTGGTCGGCGTTTTTGAGGATGAGAGCGTTCCCCGCGAAGACAAGCCCCTTCCCTATTCGGAGCCCCGTCTGGACGAAGAAGCCGGCGAGATCGGGTTTGACCTGAGCCGTGATCTGGTGTTTTCGGTGATCTACGACGTACTTCCCAAAGTTACCGTGGGCCCCTGGAAGGGCCTTGAGGTGGAAGTACCCGACGTGATCGTCGACGACGGCGTCATGCAGAGCGAACTTGACAAGATACGGGAGCGGAGCGCGATCGTTCTTGACCGGAACGAGGACGCCGCGGCGGCCAAAGACGATGTGGTTACGATCACCTACCGCGAACTTGACGGGCAAAATCCCGTGGCGGGGAGTGAGCGGCAGGATTTTGTCTTTACCCTGGGTTCCGGTTACAACCTCTATCAGTTTGATGATGACATCGTCGGGATGAAAAAAGACGAAACGAAGGACATTACCAAAACCTTCCCCGAAGATTACCAGCACAAAGAACTGGCCGGAAAAACCGTGACGATTCGGGTCACCCTCACCGCGCTCAAGGAAAAGAAGCTTCCCGATCTTGACGACGATCTGGCCCAGGATATTGACGAAAAGTATCAAACCCTTGACGACCTCAAAAACAGCATACGAACGCGCCTTCAAAAAAAACTCGACAGGCGCCTCCGGGACATAAGCGTATCCAAACTCCTTGAAAAGATCATGGAAACAACTCCCGTCGATCTGCCCGAGTCGATGATACGCCTTGAGCTGGACGGCCGCATACGGAATCTGGCCCGCAGCTTCAACCTGAATTCCGCGGAACTTGAGCAAAACCTCGCAAAATCAGGCGGGGACCCCGCGGGACTCCGTGAAAGCTGGAGGGGCGACGCGGAAAAGGCTCTCAAATCGCGGCTCATCGTCGAAACCCTGCTGGAGGAGCAAAACCTCGGGGCCGCCGACGGGGAAGTGGACGATGAAATGGAAATGATAGCCGAAGAATCGGGAAACACGCTCGACGAAGTAAAAGCTTACTATAACGATGAAGACGCCCGAAATTATTTAAGAGAGGAGATCAAGGAACGCAAACTTTTTGATATTTTCCTCGCCGAAAACACGATAAAGAAAGGAAAGCGCGAGGCGTATATGGACCTAATGGCCGCAAAAGCTTAAATTATAAGGATAGGGAGCGCGTTTCCCTTCCGGTTTAACATCCGCGGTAAAATGCCGCGGTTTTTAGAGGAGCAAGTATGAGCAACATCCTTCCTCACGTGGTTGAACAGACCGGTATGGGGGAACGGTACTACGATATTTATTCGCGGCTGCTTTCAGACCGTATTATTTTTCTTGACGGGGAAATTGTCGATCTTAACGCCGATCTGGTAGTGGCCCAAATTCTCTTTTTGGACGGCCAGAACACCGAAAAGGACATCAACCTCTACATCAATTCTCCAGGCGGTTCGGTTACCGCGGGGCTGGCGATCTACGATACCATCCAGCACGTCAAGTCCAATGTCCAGACGATCTGTCTGGGCCAGGCGGCGAGCATGGCGGCGCTTATCCTCTGCGCCGGCGCCCCGGGAAAGCGTCTCGTGCTGCCCTCCTCGCGCGTAATTATTCACCAGCCCTGGGGAGGCGCCCAGGGACAGGCCCGCGACATCGGCATACAGGCCCGGGAAATCCTGCGGCTTAAAAAGATGACTATTGATTACTTTGCCAAACATACCGGCAAGGATACCGCCCAAATCGCCGCCGATATTGAGCGGGATTTTTTCATGTCCGCCGAGGAAGCGGTCGCCTACGGCATTGCCGACAAGGTGCTTACCAGGGAAGTAAAACATGGCGCGGCTTCGTAACGGTTACGGTTCGGGGGGCGGAAGCAATAACGGCGACCGTTCCTGTTCGTTCTGCGGCAAAAGCGCCGACATGGCGCGGCGTATCATCGCCGGCCCCAACGACGTCTTTATCTGTGATGAATGTGTCGAAGTCTGCCGTAAAATTCTTTCCGACGAAGAACAGGAACTGTCGTCGCAGTTTACCGGCGAAATCCCCACTCCGCGCGAAATCAAGAAGTATCTGGATCAGTTCGTTATCGGCCAGGATGACGCGAAGAAAGCCCTCTCCGTGGCGGTGTACAACCACTACAAACGTATCTCGAACCCCGGCAAAGACCCCGACGATGTCGAGATCGAAAAGTCCAACGTACTCTTAATCGGCCCCACCGGTACGGGCAAAACCCTGCTTGCCAAAACCCTGGCAAAAAAACTCAAAGTACCCTTTGCCATCGTTGACGCCACAACCCTTACCGAAGCCGGTTATGTGGGCGAAGACGTGGAAAACATACTCCTCAAGCTGATTCAGAACGCGGGGAGCAATATCGCCTCGGCGGAACGGGGTATTGTCTACATCGACGAGATCGACAAGATCGCCCGCAAGGGAGAAAATGTTTCCATTACCCGCGACGTATCGGGCGAAGGGGTGCAGCAGGCCCTGCTCAAGATTATCGAAGGAACCATCGCTTCCGTTCCGCCCCAGGGCGGCCGGAAACATCCCAACCAGGAGATGATCCGCATCGACACCACCAACATTCTCTTTATCTGCGGCGGCGCCTTTGTGGGCCTCGACAAACACATTGAGCAGCGGGTAGTCCAGCACCCCATGGGTTTTGGCGCCGACGTGCGGGACAACGGCGAAAAGAACCTGCAGGAGCTTTATTCCCACCTCCACCCCGACGACCTGATCCATTTTGGCATGATCCCCGAATTTATCGGACGGCTGCCCATTACCGTCGTGCTGGAAGAACTGAAAAGCGAAGAACTCAAACGTATCATCACCGAGCCAAGAAACGCCATCGTCAAACAGTACCAGGCGTCCCTGGCTATTGACGACGTACAGCTTGAGTTTACCGACGGCGCGATCAACGCCATTGCCGAAACGGCGATCAAGCAGAAGACCGGCGCGCGGGGACTGCGGGCCATTGTGGAGCGGCTCATGACGGACATCATGTTCGACATCCCCTCCATGCCCGGCCGCAAGCGGGTTGTGATCACCCAGGATACCGTCGAAAAGTCCGAAGCGCCGGAAATTATCGACCTGCAAAAAAGCGCCTGAACCGCGGGTTCTTGCCCGGCTTTGACCGCTTGCTTTTTGGCTCCCGTTGGTATAGACTTCCCCTTACGGGAGAGATTAGCTCATCTGGATAGAGCGTCAGCCTCCGGAGCTGAAGGTGGCAGGTTCGAGTCCTGTATCTCTCATGAATTTCAAACGTACAGGCCCCGTTCAACGCGTAATGTGCTCTTCAAATACTGTAAAAGTATAGAAAACCGATTGACAAACCGGCTTTTTCGGTAGATGATCCTCTGTTATGGAGTGTAATTTTCCCATTTTCTATTTTCCAGTAAAGGAAAGGCGGAAGGGTTTCCCTTCCAAATCCGGTCCAGGAAATTATAAGGAGTAAACCATGAAAAGACTGTGCGGTATCGCCCTTTTGGCGATTCTTGCGCTTGTTATGATGAGCTGCGGCGGCAAAAGCGCTTCCGCGGGTTCGGGAAACGCCGAGCTTGACGGCCTGCTCAAAAAGTACTTCCCCGATCAGATGAATGACGGGGTTATCAAGATCGCGGTGGTCCGTAACCTCGCGGCCGGGGATCATACCCAGCAGTTCCTCGAGGGCTGTACTTCCGAAGGCCGCGCCCTCGGCTTTATTGTCGATACGTTTGTAACCGACGGGGATAACGCCAAATGCCAGGAAACCCTGGCCCAGGTAATCCAGAAGGATTATGACGGCCTCATTCTTTCCCACGGTGAAGCGGGTTATACCTACGATTCCCTCAAACCCGCCGCGGACAAAGGGATGAAGATTTCGACCTTCGATTCAATTCCCTACCTTAACGGCGATCCCAACGGCCAGATTCTGACCGGCGTAACCAGTACCGCCCAGGAAGACGCCAAGCTCGCCCAGCTTTCGCTTCAATCCATTGTTGACAACTTTGACGCTTCCAGGCAGCCCCTCAAGGTGATCCGCGCGTGGATGGGCCCCGGCATTCCGCCCCTGGACCGCCGGCAGGTTATCTACGATCAGTTTGTGCGGGAAGGAAAAATCGTGGAAGTCGCCCTGGTCGGCCCCGTTGATTCGGCCAACGCCCGCGGCGGCACCCAGGATTCCCTGGCCGCGCTGCTTCCCCGCTTTTCCGCGGGTACGGTGGATGCCATCTGGGGTTCCTATGACGAACTCGCCAAGGGCTGTCTCCAGGCTC
>JAITBL010000134.1 GCA_031283575.1 Treponema sp.
TATTTTTCCCTGCCGCAAGGCGTTTAACGGCCGGATCCGCGGCCGGACCGGTTCCATACTTATTTACGGCCTCAATTCCAGCAGGGAAGAAGCGCCCATAGCCCCTTGAGCGCGGGTAAAATGATAATGACAAACCCCCGAAAATGCCTGTCCGTTATTCGCAGTGGGGTCTAATACCCCTCTGCTCTGCGGCGGGGAGAGTCATTGCGTAATTTGTCCGAGTACGGCCTGAATCCAGGGGGCGGTTTCACCGGGGAAGAGATCCTGGGCGGCAAGCAGGGCAAAGAGCGCCTCGCGGTTACTGCCCTGAAAGTAATACGTCTGTCCAAGGTAGAAATTTGCCTTGGCGGTATTTTGCTTTGAGCGCGGAAGGGCAAGAAAACTCCGCAATTCCTCGCCGGCCCTGCTCCAGTCGCTCAGCGAAAAATAGCCCTGCACAATGGAACGGAGCTGATACTCCTCGCCCGCGGCGGCCGTCTCCAGATCCTCGGGAAAGACCACGGGCCCGCGCTTACCCGTTCCGGTGGAACGGGGCGCGAGCGAAGCCGCCGCCGCGGCGGCTTCCGGTCCCAAAGGGACCGCCGTGGTCCCGCTGCCGTCAAGCCCGTTCAGGCTTATCTGGGGCAGGGGCATGGAACGCGGTCCCGTTTCGGGCGCGGGAAGGGCCGGCTGCGAAGAACCCGCGCTTACCCTGACGGGAGCGGCGGTGGCGTTGACCCCCTGCCGTATCACGCCCACGCCGAGCTCTTCTTCATAGATCACCGCGTAGTAATAAGCGATACCGGGCACAGGATAATCGATGTAGGGGCTTGATATCCGCTGTTTGACGATCACCGCCTGGAGCAGATCTTCCTGCCGGCGGATGGGGCTTACGCTCCGGTAGAGTATGGCGTTTTTTTGCGCGTCGGCGCCCTCGTAATTGAGGACGATCCTGCCTTCCTCGGCTTTGGCGCTCAGGCCCCGAATGTTTCCCGGCGGCGACGCGGCCTGGGGGGCGGGGAAACCGGAAGGACTTGACGGCGTATCGCGAAAGTACGCGGCAACGTTTTCCAGTTCCACGACGACGCTCACCGTATTGGTATAGGGAATCGCCAGGGCGTATTTGCGATCCCATTCGTCGCTGGCGGCGATAAAATAATAGATGGTTCCCGGCCGGTCCGCTTCATCCAGATAAGAACCGGTCCCGTAAGCCACTTCCGCCGGACGGGGCAGGTTGGCCGCCTGAAGGCCGGTAAAGGGCTCGTCGGAACGATACACAAAGACGGGCCCTTTGACGTTGGGCGAATCGGTCCATGAAAGGCGGATAAAGCTGTTTTTTACCTCCGCCTCCAGGCCCGAAACAAAGGGGGCAAAGATTTCATTCGCGTCCTGGGCAAACGCTCCGATCCCGAGTACGCAAAAAAGGGCGGTCAAACCCAGCCGGCAATTTTTCTTTACCATACTGCTATCATAATCGGCAGAAACAGGTTTTGACCAGATCTTTTCGGTACGGGGGCTCTTAACATTTGAAAACCTTGCTTAGCAAATAAAAAATTTTAAAAAATTTAAAAAATTTCTTGATTTTTTGCTTTTATGTCAGTATGATTGCACACGTAGGGACGAATTTACCGATAGGTAAGGTATGAGGATTAAAAGGCTTTTTTTAATCGTACTGTCCCTATTCGCGGCGCTTTCGCTCTTTGGGGAAGAAGCGGTCCACATTTTACAGCGGGGCGAGACTATTTATTCGGTCGCCCGCCTTTACGGGGTAAGTCCCCAGGCGGTTCTTGACCGGAACGGCATACGCGACGCCACGACGGTTCAGGCGGGCCGGCGCCTTCTTATTCCCGCGGTTGCGGGGAAGGGTTCCGGCGGCGCGGCTTACGGCGAGTACCGCGTTGAACGGGGCAATACCCTGTTCAGCATCGCCAGGCGTTACGGGATAAGCCTGACCGAGCTTTTGGAACTGAACGGTCTGGCCGAAAATTATGCGCTCAAGGAAGGTGAAAAACTGCGGGTGCCCGCCCAAAGCGGCCCCCAGGCGCCATCGAAGACAGCTTCGCAGGGAGCGGGAGTTCCGGGGCCGGAAGTTTCGGGAACGCAGCCGGCCGGTCAAAAACCGGCGGTTTCCGCCCAGCCGGCGATCAAGCCTGATCCGGCGCTGCGCTGGCCGATAAACGCCAGGGATCTTTCCTACATGTCGGGAAAGCTTTCGGGCGTCATGATTACCGGCGAAAAGTCCGAACCGGTGCGGAGTTTAACCCAGGGAACGGTCGTATCCGCCGTGCCCTATCGCGGGTTTGGGAGGGTAGCAATCGTACAGGTAGCCGACGGGTATCTGTACGTTTACGGAGGGTGCGAGACACTCTCGGTTAAAGAGGGCGACAGGGTAGGCCCGGGAACGGAGTTGGGAAAATTGGGGATCGACGCCAAATCGGCAAAACCCCGGCTTTTCTTTCTTGTTTACCGGCGCAATAACCCCGTCGATCCGGCAAAAGCGCCCCGGGCCTAGCGCGGTTGTCTCCGCGCTTTTGGCTTGGGAGCGTGTGAGGGGGACAGTAATGAAAAAAGCGGCAGGTTACGAGAGGGCTTTCCTGGTCGATACGGAAGCAGAGGCGCCGATGAGATGGATGCGGGATCTGCCTCCGGTTACTTCGGACCGGCGGCGTAAAAAACGTTTCCGCGACGAAGGAAGGGAAAAGCGTTCCCGTGCCCACCACGAGAGCGATCCGCTGACGGTCTACTTTAAACAAATTTCCCAGTTCAAACTCCTGACCGGGGATGAGGAAAAGTCCATCGGGCACGCGATTGTCGATGCCCGCGCGGAACTCGAGGAGCTGGAAAAAAAGTACCGGGACCGGACCGGAGAGACTGTTTACCAGACGGAGCACAAGCGGCTTGCGGCGGCGCTTCAGACCATCAAAAACCGCATGATCAATTCCAATCTGCGGCTTGTCGTTTCTATCGCGAAAAATTATCAGCACCGCGGGCTCTCGCTTCTCGACCTTATTGCTGAAGGAAATATCGGCCTTATCGAGGCGGTGGAACGCTTTGACTATACGCGGGGCTGCCGCTTTTCGACGTACGGAACATGGTGGATACGGCAGGCTATCATCAAGAGCGTCGCCGACAAGGGCAGAACGATTCGTATTCCCATACACATGCTTAACACGATAAAAAAATGTTACTTTGTCACAAGGCAGCTTACCCAGGATCTGGGCCGCGACCCGACGGAAGAAGAATTGTCCGAATATTTAGGGTTTCCTCCCAGCAAGATAAAGGAGATCATCAAGCTTTCCCAGGAAACGACAAGTCTTGATACCATTGTGGACGACGGTAACCTTACCCGCCTTTCCGATCTTATCCGCGACGATTCCCTGGCGGAACCCTTCGACAACGCCTTTACCGGAACCCTGCACAGCGCCCTGACTCACATTCTGGACCAGCTTTCGCGGCGCGAAATGCGGATCATGAAGCTCCGTTTCGGACTGGACGGCGAGGCGCCGCTGACGCTGGAAGAAACCGGCAAACTTCTTGGCATTACGCGGGAACGGGTACGGCAGATTCAGCAAAAGGCCGCGGGCAAGCTGCGCCACATGGAAGAGATGAACGAGCTAAGGGGCTGACGCGCTCAAGGGGCCTTACTGCTTTGGGCGCGAATAGCGGCGTTTAGCGGGCCCCACATCGCGCCGCATTATTTGTTGTGCCGCGCTCGCTGGTTCGCGCGCGGTTAGTTGGTGCAAGGGGCCTGTTAATTTTAGTTGTGGGCATTGACATTGACGGGGCCCCACACCGTGCTATATTGTTTGCCGTGCCGCGCTCGCTGGCTCGCGCGCGTTAGTTGGTGCGCCGGTTCGCGCAGATTTTACAGCGTAAGGGGGCCTTGCGGGTGTTATAGCCGGTAAAGCGGAACGAGCATTAAAAGCGTTTAGAGGGAAAAGTTCGTGAAAAGTCACTACAAGGTCCTTATTTTTATTTTTACCGGCTGGTTTATTGTGTTCCTAAGAATTTCAGTTACCTAAAACAAGAATTACGAGAGCTAAGAAGAATGTTGGAGTGATGTTACTGTTGAGTATTATGGCTATCTCTCTAATTTTATCCATTGGAATTTTGTTAAAAATGGAAGTCATATATGGTGGAACGAGTTTCAAGTTTAAGATTATTTTCTTAATACTTACAAATTCTTTTTTTCTTGTAGTGGGGATTATTGTTGTATTTTTTAAATCATAGCGAAGTCCGAAGTGTCAACTAATTCAGAAACCAGCTGAGAAACACGCATTTTGGACATAATCCATGTACGGCGTAAAACCGGTGGAATAAAACAAGAACCCCGCTGAAAACAGGCTTTTTCGCATGGTTGAAGACATAGCTCGGGTACAAGAGAACCTGGAACCTGGTACGAAAAGAAAGCGCCGGGCGGACCCGCACGGGGACGCGGAACGGAGACCGGTTGACCCGTGATGCGGAATACGGATATTATGCGGGGTATGTACACCGGACAGTTAAGAAGAAGTGAATATTTGTAAGGAACGCGATGATAGAAACGAAACGAAGTATACCTTCCGGTAAGGAGCTGGACGAAGAGACGGGGTTGTACTACTACGGCGCCCGTTACCTTGACCCGAAGACGAGCCACTGGCTAAGTACCGACCCGGCCATGGGGGAGTATATTCCCGGAGCGCCGGTAAACGACGAGATACGCAAACAGAACCAAAACCTGCCGGGCATGGGCGGCGTGTTTAACATAGTGAACCTGCACACGTATCACTATGCGGGGAATAATCCGGTGAAGTACACGGACCCGACGGGGATGTGGATCCTAAATAGTGATGAGTCTTATACTGCTGAAAAGGGGGATACTTTATGGGGATTGGCAGAACAAATAACAGGGGAGGGTCAAAACTGGAAAAACTATGGATATACAGAAGAACAAGCAAAAAAACTTAAGCCTGGCGATGTCGTAAACCCATTGGTTTTTGATAGCGCAGATGATGCTGCAATTTCATGGGGAAATAGATATTTAGAATTGTCTAGATTTGTGGACTGTGAATTTGGATCAACTATATACGAAATTAATACACCAGATGGGAGTATGAAGTATTCATATACAGACATAAATATTGGATCGGCACATAAGGTTTTTCCATTTTTGTATAAGGATTTAGCAAAAATTGAATCATATATCCATACACATGGAGAAGAAAGCGGACCAGGCTATGATGATGAAAATTTTTCATCAGTGGATATCAAAATAGCCAACTCTCTAAAAATGAATGGGTATCTTGTTACGCCAAGTGGACGTATAAAAAAATATTGCCGTTATCATGATTTTTACAAAGACGTAATAGATATTGATCCTTCAAGAGGACCTCGACGTTAAAAAGGATCGGGCGATGAAAAAGAATTATTTTATAACTATTTTGATACACATAATTTTCATTTTGATATCATGCAATATAAAATCACAAGAAACATCCAGTTTCCCTGTTGACGCTGAGATTTTAACGGTAGATGAAAAAGTGTCTATTGATGGTGAATTAGTGAAAATCATAAATATTGCGTATAATCAATATTTAAATGAGGATAAATCAATTGGCGAAATAGAAAATTTTGATTTTCATGTTCAACAATTTACTTTAGGTGTAATTGTTGTCAATATTCAACATAAAGGGCTTATTCTTGGTGGCGAAGCGCGAATATATATTGATCGCAATTCTTTTCTTGTAATGCGTGAACAATATTTTGAATAACAAATGGCACATAATGGTAACATAATACTATTTGGGTAATGGAGTCGGTTTAGGGTCTTACGTACTTGGGTCCCAATGGAGGAGGAGATAGTTTATGAAAAGCACAATAATATTGATACTAATAACTCTGTTTTTTCTTGTTTCCTGTGAAAGTAAATCAGATGAAAATTCCGG
>JAITBL010000224.1 GCA_031283575.1 Treponema sp.
TTACCGGGCGCACATTATACGGAAGAATCATGGGGCATGGCCTTTTGTTATTGTTGTCTGAACCATTTGTGAAGGCGAGCGACAAAGGAGCGTTCCGCAGGACGCCTGAACATGGTGAAGGGACGGGTGTACCCGTCGCGCGGGGGCAAGCGAGCCATGCTCCATGCCTTTTACAGGAATGTGCGCCCTGCAGATTCAGCGTTCGGGCGCCGCGCGGCTATTCCTCTTCAAGATTAAGCTCGTCGTTTTCTTCTTCGTTTATTTCGGCTTCAGGAATTTTTCCCGGCTTCTTTTTTTTCTGTTTTGACGAGAACGACAAGGCCCCGGGCCTGTGGTAAAGCCGCGCCACATAGGAAACGAGCATAAAATAGAGAACCAGGACTATTGTGACCGTTATAACCTGCCAGGAACTGATTACCCCGGCAAGCAGCCTGAGCATTTCCGGTTTAAACATCACTTTTATTATCGGATTTCAAGCAGGGATTGTAAATCCCGAATTACCAGAGACGGAACACCCTGTTCCCCGGACGTTGTTTTTATCCGTGACGGAAGCATGTCCCGCAGCCGCAGGGAACGCCGGTCTCCCGCAAAGAGAGCGGTTTTAAAACCCGCGGCCGCGGCGGGAACAATGTCGTTTTTCATGTCGTTCCCGATATAAACGGCTTCGTCCGGCCGTATGCCCCGCTCTTTAAGCCGGGACGCGGCTTTTTCAAAAAGCCGGGCGGATGGTTTTGCTTCCCTTTCTTCAAACGACCAGACAAGCAGACGCGGATCAAAACCCATTTCCGGGGGAGTTTTTCCGAAAAAGGCCTCGAAAAGCAGCGGAGAAAAAAACTGGGCGTTGGAGATGATTCCAAGAACAAGGGAACGATTCTTCATTTCGCCGATGGTTTCCTCAAGGCCGGGCATGGGGTACACAGGATTAACCGCCAGTTCGTATAAAACGGCAAGTTCCCTGGCAGACACTTGCCCCCGGTTTTCGGGGCCGTCATAGCCGGCCCAGATTTCCTCCACCCGGATTTCCGGGAAAGCCTTGCCGGCGGCCTTTGCCTTTTCGTGGAAGGCCGTTACCGCGTCGTGAAAATAGCGCTTCATCGCAAAAAGAGCCGTATCTTCCGCCGGGGAACAACCCGCGTCCCGCGTTTCCCGGAGCTTCGCGGACAACGCGTCGTCGTTCGCCGCGCCTATTTCGCCGGCGCCGGAAACAAACAGGGTTCCGTAAAGATCGAAGATAAACGCCTTGACGCCGGACAGGGCCTCGGGCGGAAGCCCCGCGCCCGGAACCAGCGCCTCCCATTCCGGGGCCAACTCCACCCTGATTGGAAGAAGCGGAGGCGACTTTTGCCTGATAAGGCCGGCAAGGCGTTCCGTTTCGTTCATTTCGCGATACCGATAAGGGAAATACGGGAAGGGTCGAGAAAAAGTTCCAGAAGCCTGGAACGCGATATTGACTGAACCACGGGAGCCGCGGCGGCGCGGCAGCTTTCACGGAGTATTTTTGCGATCCGTTCCCGTGAATACGACGAAAGAACGGCCTCCCGGTTTGCCTCGATAACCGAAGGATCGGGGACCCATTCGGAAAGGCCGCCAAGGAACGGATTGATTTCTCCGGCCGCCCCGCGAAGCCCCCTGTCCGCGGCGGCGTGCCGGATAAAGTCTTCCTGCATCGTTTCGTCCATCGCCCCAAAGTCAGGCAGCGAAGAGGCGAATGCCCTTTCTTTAATCATTTCGTCAATCGTATCGGGAATCTCCCTGCCGAAAGCGGCGTAAAGCCCGCGGATCGCCTGCTCCAGCCTGTCCTGAAACTTTTCCGGATAATCCCTGGTTACTTCGTACAGCGGAAGGCTGACGGAATCGTAAAAAGCGTCGAAACGCAGCCCCGCTTCCTCAAAATCGCGGCACACGTAACCGATACGCCGCCCGGCCACGGCAAGGCCCGCCGTCCAGGGTTCCAGAAACGAAAAACCGAAACCTTCTTTTATCGAGGTGGTAACGACCGCGGCGGCGCTTCCCAGTACGCGGGAAAAGCTGTTTCCCGTTCCGGCTTCAAATTCCACGGGCAGTTCCAGTTCCAAAGCAAGCTCTTTCCAGCGGCGGTAAATGTCCATGTCCCGCCCGGTTGTGGGAGGCTGGGTTACCGCAATGGTTCTGCCTTCGGGAATAAAAAGCGAAAGTAAAAGAATTTCGCCGAGGTTCTTCCGCCTTATCCCCCGTACCGGATAAAGATAACGGCGGCGTTCAAGACCGGGATCGGCGGCGACAGGGCTTACTTCGTTGGGGATAAGGTGAAGCCCTTCCTGTTTCAGACCCGACGCAAGCAGGAAAGCGTAGTCCCGGCTGTTGATCGCCGCGTAGTGGCAGTTTTCGGGGTACTCTTCGTTTGCGTAGACATCCGGCCGAAAGTCTTCGGCAAGATCGTGATTTTGGAGGAGCAGGCATTCACTTTTGCCCAGTTCCTTGAGGGCGCTGAGGAGGACGCTGTTTTTCCGTATCAGGGGATTGTGAACGACAATAACATCGGCCCTGTTCCAGACCGCTTTAACCGCTTCCAGCACGGCGCCGGCAAGGTCCTTGCCCAAGGCGGGCCGCCAAAGGTCGTAGTGCAGTTCGGGGATCACCTTTACCGTTATGT
>JAITBL010000065.1 GCA_031283575.1 Treponema sp.
GACAGTACCTTCATCCTTAAAGACGGAAAGATCAGCTATAACAAAGCCTCCGGTCAATGGGGCGCCGGCGTTCACAGTTTCGGCGCCTTTACCATGGAAGGGGGAGAGATAAGCGAAAATCTGGCCGATGAAACCGGCCGGGGCGGCGGAGTCTGCGCCGACGAAGAATCTACCTTTACCCTTAAGGGCGGAAAAATCGTCAACAACCGGTCCGAGGGGTTTTCTTCCCGTAATGCCGGGGTGGGGAACGCCGGAGGCGGCGGCGTGGTGGTAAGCGGATGCGCCAATGGCACCACCTTTATCATGGAGGGAGGAGAGATCAGCGGGAATTCCGCGGAACGTTTCGGCGGTGGCATTTTGTTTATCACCAACGAAGCGGAGCGCGGAACCTTTACCATGAGCGGCGGTACGATTACCGGCAACACTGCCCGTGGCGGCGGAGGCATCTGCAACTACGGCGGCAGATTTACCGTAACCCTTTCGGGGGGCGAAATTTCCGGCAATACCCCGGACGATATAACCGAAGGCTGGAACTGGTAAACTCGAACTGCATCCCCGCTCCGTACAACAGAAAAGGAGCATAACAATTTGTGATATGGTTACCGGAATCGTCTTGGCACTTTTTCTGTGCCAGGGAAAACGTATCACCAGCGTGGTGATCCCCGGGCCGGTAACGCAGGGCCGCTCACTCTTTTTGTTCGTGGGGTTAGTGAGGTTCGTGGTTAATCCTGAACACTAGCTGTCAAGAAAATCGCGCCAGAGCCGGTCCATAACAGGCGGAGCGGCGGTAACGGTGATAAAATTGCCCGCCACGGAAGGATCGGGAAAGTAGAGGGAACGGGCGTGAAGCCTGATGCCGCCTGATTTTTCGCTGCGTTTGGCGCCGTATTTAAGATCGCCCTTGACGTGAATTCCCAGCGCGGCGAACTGGGCGCGGATTTGATGATGCCTGCCGGTAACAAGCTCAATTTCCAAAAAACCGTAATTTTTGCCGCAGTGTTTAACGCGGTAGCGGAGCACCGCTTCCTTGCGCTGTGTCTGGGGTTTGTCCCAGGCGCTACTCTTGTTCTTTTTCTTGTTGGTCTGAATCCAGTGGACTATCTCTCCCACTTCGGGAAGCGCCCTGAAATCGGGCGAATTTTCAACCGCCGCCCAATAGTATTTTTCGGCGCGGCCCTCTTCATATACGCTTTTGGCAAAACTCTTTCCCAAAAAAGACACGGCCTCCGCGGTACGGGCAAAGAGGGCGCAGCCGGTAACGGGGACATCAAGGCGGTGCACGGCCGCGGGAAGTCTGGCGGCCGGAGAGGTCCCAAGGTAATCGGCGAGGAGTCTGCCAAGATCGATGATCCCCGATTTGGAAGAAACGCCGGTCCCGTCCATTGATTCGCCGCTGCATTTATTCACGACAACAAGATCGTCATTGATAAAGAGGATACGTTTTTCTATTTTCGCTCCGGCTTCCTGCATTGTTGTTATCATAACCGTCCCGGCTGAATAAGTCCATAGCGCAATTTTTGATAGAGTATCTTTTGGGCGGCTTCGCGAAGCCGCGCTTCCTTTAAATCTCCCTCCTCAAGCGCCGCCACCAAAGCGCCGTGAATTTTGCGGAGATCCCCGGGCCAGGACATTACCATATCAACGCCGGCGTTAAGCGCCTGAACCACGCATACTTCGACCGGCGCTCCGGCGGCGGCCATGGCAAAGTCGTCGGCAACGGCAATGCCGCGAAAGCCCAGATCCCGCAGTTTTGCCAGCGCCGCGGGCGAAAGACTTGCCGGCCTGTCATCCCAGGCGGGAACGATCACATGGGAGATCATCACCGCCGCCGGATCTTCTTCTTTTATAATCGCCGCAAACGGCAGCATAAAGCGATCCAGTTCGCCGCCGCTTAAAGCAAGGTAGGCCTTGGTCCGGTGGGGATCGGCGCCGGAATTACCGGGGAAATGTTTAAGGGTGCAGGCCGTTCCCGTTTCTTCCATGCCGCGCACAAAGGCGCCGGCGGCTTCACGGGTAAAAACCGCGTCCGGCCCGTAGGAACGATCCCTGAGGAAACGGGTGTTTTCATCGTTCAGAATTTCCGCCACCGGCGCGAGATTCAGGCTGACCCCGCAGGCGCGCAGCTCCCTTCCCGCGGCGGCGGCGTCGCCGCGAATTGCCTCCAGTACGGCGCTCCGGCCGGAACCGCCCCGCACCCGCTCCCAGTACGAAAGCGGCGGCGGAAGGGCGGCGTTTCCCCGAAAGCGCTGTACCGTTCCGCCTTCCTGATCGGCGGCGATAAAGGGCCTTACTCCCGAAGCGGACTGAACGGCGTCGCCGAGTTCCGCGATAAAGCGCCGTGTCTTTTCGCCGCCGGCGCCGATGTTGTAGCCAAAAAGCATGATCCCGCCAACGGGAATTTCGCCCAGCGCAAGGCGCGTACGCCGGGGAAGGGCGTCACGGCCTTCGACGGCGGTGAGTATTACCTGGGCGGCAAGCTGGCGGCGATCCATGCCGGTAACCAGTTCCGCCGAACGGCGAAGCCACTCGCGGTTAAGCGGGGGAAGCGCCTCCCGCCTTACGCCCTTCCCTTTGCCGGCGGTTTCGGCCGCGCCCGATCTGCCCGACGGAGCGGCGCAGGCAAACAGCGCGAGCAGCGACAAAAAAACAAGACGGCGCGGCATGCGGACCTACCCCCTGATTCGTAAAACGCTTTGCTATTGTACCACATCGCGAGTAAGGCGAACAATACGGAAAGGCCGGTTCTGCCGCCGGTTACCGTCTTTCCCGCCATGCCCGCATGACCGGATTGTAAAAATCCTGTTCCGTGCTTTTACGGCTGGCAAAATGCCAAAGGTCAAAAAGCGGTACATCGCGCCCGTTAACGGGCAAGACGTTTACCGATATGGCAGGGTCGGGATTTCCGGCGGAATTTCCGGCAG
>JAITBL010000073.1 GCA_031283575.1 Treponema sp.
CAGGCGTTCCTTTGCGATAGTTTCGGACGGCCACGGCAGCGATGTGTGTTTTCGCAGCGGACGCGGATCCCGCTTTGCCTGCGAAGCCGCCGCGGAATGTTTCAACGATTTTACCGGCAGTCTTTTTGCCGATCATGCCCTTCTTGCAAAGCCTCCGTTTTTGCGCCGCGGAAGGACAGACCCCAAAAATTTATATCCCGATTTTGACGCGCTCCTGCCCGGTTTGTGCGCCTCTATCCATGAGACATGGAAACGGCGCGTCCTTGAGGACTGGAGAAATGACGCGCCTGACTTTGAGGCACTGAATCTTGATCGCGCCGTATATGACGAAAACGTATTTGTCGCCTACGGCTGTACGCTTATTGCCGTTACCGCGACAGGGGCGTATTGGTTTGGCGTGCAGATTGGAGACGGCAAATGTATCGCCCTGGAAGAGGGAGGCGGTTTTTCCGAGCCTATCCCCTGGGACGATGCCTGTCAGTTCAACATCACCACGTCTCTCTGCGAAGAAAACGCGCCGGGACTCTTTCGCCATTTCGCCAGCCGCGAATTGCCGGAAGCTCTGTTTATCGGCACGGACGGCGTGGACACCTCGTTTACGCTGGAAGAAAACGGGGAAAAAATAGCCGGCATGTACCGAATAATTCTGAACAACTTTAACGGCGAGGGTTTTGAAAAAGGCTGCAGGCAGCTGGAAGAATTTTTACCCATCCTTACCGGGCGCGGATCCGGCGACGATGTAAGTATCGCGGGAATATTGTTCAAACGGGAGTGATGTGATATGTCAAAAGCATTAACATTTACCCTGGGCGGAAAACCCTTCAGTCTTAGGCCCGAAAAAATCGACCGCAAGAAAATCTACGGCGGGCGGGAAAAACTGGTATTCGACGACGACAACAAAGAATGTACCCTGGCATATACCGACGATACGGGTACGCTTGTTATGCCAAAAGGCGGCGTGGGCCTCGGCATCGTGTCGCCCGAAGGCGAATGGGTTGAACGGTCCTCACTCAAGGCCCGGACCCTTGACGGCGGCGACGCGGCGCTTATCCCTTCCAGTTATGATGTGCCCAACGCGCTGTCAAAAAAGGTGAGCGGCGAAGAATTTCTTGATTACACGGTAACGGCGGCATATCAACTGGGCGGGGACAGCGCCTTTTGCACGGCTCTGGGCGATGACATTTACACCTTTGAATATATCTACCGTGAGGGTTACGAAACGACAAGCGCGTTTGTGCTGCAAAGCGGCGGCGCGGCGTTTTTACTGCTGGGGTATGAAACCGGCATAGAAATGCTCGATTTGAATCAGACAGCCGAAATCGACGCCGAGGACGAAGAGCCTGATGAAGATGAAGATGCGATTGACTTTACGATGATGTAAGAGGAGACACGGTATGCGCGGTTTGAATTTGATGAATGACAAAAAACGGGACGCCCTTGTCGCGTTTGCCCCCGCGGCCAGACATTCGGGGATAAAAATGACGCTTGCCGACGGACGGGAAAAGAAGAATATACAGTTTGTAAAAACAACCGGCGGTTACGACGCGCTCCTGCGCCGGTATCATTCCGGCGAGGCTATTGCGGATGCGCTGGTCAAAGAGGACCCTGAACTTGATATTGAAACCACGGGCCGCTTGATTTCCGGTACGCATAAATTGTACCTGGACAGCAAGGGCGGGACGGCGTATCACGTCCAGCTGGTGCAGGTGATAAGAAATCCCGATGGCAGCGAGAAAGAACGGCGGGAGGCGTTAAAATCGGCGGCAAATATCAATGTTGACGCGCCGGTCAGGTGGTCGGGGCGCGAATACCCCAAGGCGGAGGCGCTGAGGACTTTCGTGTTTACCCGCAATTACCAACTGCGTCATACATCGGGCCTGACCTATGATTTTTTGTATGACATGGCAAAACAGCTTCATGAACGGGGCGTGTTAATGTTTGTGGGCGCGGGCAAAAAGGGCGCGGACCCCATCGTCCTCAGTCTTGGAGGAACACCCTACCGCGGATTTCTGGAGGGCCGTATCGCGGGCAGAAAATACGCGCTCATTTTACATTTGACGAATATGGAATTAAAAACCCTATAGGAGCGCAAACCGTGTCATTATTAAAAGCAGTCGAATCCATACCGCGCAAGACAACAGTCGTGTTTCTGGTCATCGACATTTCCCCGTCCCTCACGGAACAGAAATTACAGGTCTTCCTGGAAGCGGTAGGTGAATTAAAAGACACCCTTTCCCTTCAGTCGGAAAGCATGACGGAGTACCAGGTAAAAATCGCCGCGCTCCAGTTCGATTCGCTGTGTACCTGGGTGCCGAAAACCGGTCCGGTGGAGACGGCGCAATTCTCGTGGCAGATTCCCTTTGCCGGCAAACCGCCCGCGGTCGGCTTTGAGGAAATGTGCAATACCCTGAACGAAGAGCTTTCCAAAAAACGTTTTATGTCGGACATTGCCGGTTATTATCCTCCGGTCATCGTACTTTTTTCTGGAACGGATTACACCGGCACGATGAACGACGGCGCCCGCGCCGCCGCTCTGGAAGCCCTGCAAAAACTGCATAAAAACAACTGGTTTAAATACGCGGACAAGTGCGCCGTAGCCCTGGGCAGAACTACCGACAAAGGGTTTTTGGCCCAATGGACTGGCGATGAGGACACGGTTTTAAGCGCCAATACCCCTTCCGCCCTGCGCCGCGTAATCGCGTCCATTAATATGCCCCGCCTGTCGATGCCCGCCCGCGACGTATGCGAGACGGAACATAAAACCGGCGCGGCGCCGGCAACGCCAAAAGAGAACCCGCCGCCGCTTATGAATTCGGAATCGTTAAAATATGCCGATCCTGCGCGGGAATACAAAAAATCACTGTCACGAAATTTTATATCCCTTGGGCCGCACAAAATTGACGAATACCTTGGAAACGGTATCTTTTTTGTTACCCGTAAATATGACGGCGAGCTGGCGCTGCTTTTTTATGAAAATGAAAAATTGCATGCCGTCAATTCACGCGGCGCGCCGCTGCCGGATTTGCCCTGCCGCAAAGAAACCGTCGCGTGTTTACGCGATGCGGGAATACGCCAGGGCGTGTTTGCGGCGGAATTGTATGTTGACGAATCCCGGGGACGCACACGGGTTTTTGATACCATCGCGGCCCTGGCCGAACCGGGCCGGCACGGAAGCCTGCGTTTCGCGTTCTTCGATATACTCAGTTTGAACGGCGCGGATTGGCGCAAGCCCTTTGAGGAAACCCGCGAAACGTTGTCGAAAATATTCAACGCCGATTCTTGCGCTCCGGTACGCTGTGAAAAAGTATCATCAAAAGAAAAAGTAAAGGAACTGTTTGATCAGTGGGTAACGCGGGAAGGCGGCGAGGGGCTTGTTATACGCGGCGGCGGGCAGACCGCGATAAAAATAAAACCGCGCATGACTGTTGACGCCGCCGTAATAGGCTTTTCCGAGAGTGAAGCCCGCAGCACGGTGCGTACGCTCCTCTATGCGCTGCGAAAAGAAGACGGCTCCTATCAGGTTATCGGACGCACGGGAAACGGACTTTCGGGTGAACAAAAGCAGGAATTGTTTACGCGCCTCATGCCGCTCAAAATATTTTCAAACTACATCGAAGTTGATTCAAACCACGCGGTGTTTCATATCATAAAGCCGGAACTGGTGCTTGAACTTTCGGCAAACGACGTGTTGTGCGAAACCGCCTCGGGCAC
>JAITBL010000099.1 GCA_031283575.1 Treponema sp.
CCTCCTCATTAACCGATCTTTCTGATTGAGTTTCGATGGCAGATTTTGAACAACAAACTGCCAGGAAGCAAACTATTAACCAGCTTCTTTTCATGGTATCAATATGGCACAAAACAAAGCAAATATGGCATTTCGCATAACAGCTGATTGCGCTTCGGGCTCCATATCATTTATCTTTTTCGCGGCGGGAATTATTCCTGCGTGAAGTAAACATGCCGGCCAGCGCCTTGACCTGTTTATCGCCGCTTATGACAAGCATCGTAATCCCGATAAACGCGAAGAGTAAAGCCGCGGCGGCCAGCGGCAGGCCGTACACGATAATACGGCCGCCGCGCCCGGCAAAAAAGCCGTTGATCCGCGGACCCAGAAAGTATACCGGCGCGGCGGCGGCGGCGGAAAAGACAACAAGCTTGACGGTGTAAAGCGCCGCCGGAACAAGCGCGCGGCCTACGGCGATCTGCGGATTGCGGCCGAGGAACCAGAGAAGGAACGCCGTGTTGACGGCGCTCGCGACGGTCAGGGCCAGGGCCACGCCGGAACCGCGCATCGGCCCCACGAGGAGGGCGGCCAGCGCGATGTTGACGGCGAACGAAAGAATCCCCGCCAGGGTAGGAGATTTGGAATTGCTCTGGGCATAGAAGGCCGGGGCAAGGATGCGGTTCAGCGCGATAAAGAAAAGCCCCGGCATGTGATAGAGAAAGGCCGCGTAGGTAAGGGCCACCGAGTCCTCGTTGAAACTGCGCGTCTGGAAGAGCAGGCGTATCAGGTTGTCGCCCTGGGTCAAGAAAAAGAACGTGATCGGAATGGCGATCAGCGCGATAATGTCTATCGCCTGGGAAAGCCTTTCGTTGTATTCCGCCCAGCGGCCCGACTTGGCGTATTCGGCCAGATTGGGAAGAAGTACGGTGCCGATGGAAACGGCAAAAATTCCCAGGATCAGTTCCTGCAGCCGCAGCGAATACTGCAGGCTCGACACAACGCCTTCGCCGGCGTTTCCCGCAAGTACGGTACTGACAAGATCGTTGACCTGATAAGCGGCCATGCCGATAATCGTCGGCCCGACAAGGCGGAGCACCGCCCTGGTTCCGGGGTTTTTGACAGCCGTTCGTATTCCCGTAAAACAAAAATGAAAACCCTCTTTCCATACAAAAGGAAACTGTATCGCCGCTTCCATAAAACCGCCGGCGATAATGCCAATCGCCATGGCGCGGGCCGGATTGGCCGTGAAAGGCGAAAGCCCATAGGCGCAGGCAATCGTGATGATGTTGAGCAAAATCGGCGCCAGCCCCGACGGCGCAAAAATGTGAACCGAATTAAGAATACCCTGAAAGAGCGCCGCGATGGAAATAAAGGCAAGAAAGGGGAACATGATACGCGTAAGAAACACCGTTTCGTCAAACGCCTCAAAAAAACCAAACAGGGAAATGAGCAGCGGACAGAGCAGCATTCCCGCGGCAACGGCAAGGCTCACAAAAAAGGTAAGGAACGTAAAAACGCAGGAAACAAAGCGGCGGATTTTCGCGCGGTCCCCTTCAAGCAAGTATTCCTTGAGCGTGGGAATAAAGGCCACCGCGATGGAACCTTCTGCAAAGAGACGGCGAAATAAATTGGGAATCAGGAAGGCCACGGAAAAAGCGTCGGAAAGGGCGCTCGTACCCAGCAGCGCCGCTTTGGTCATTTCCCGGAACAGCCCCAGAACCCGCGACGCCAGCGTGAGGAGCGAAAGAGCGCCGCCCGAGCGGAGCATGGACGAGGTACGGTTCGGCGAAGACGGCACAGCTTTACTCCATAGATTCAAGTTTGTCAGACATGGTAATTCCGTATATTCGCGGAATGTCCGGAAATAGTATACAGCTTATGCGTCAAGGTGAACAACTGATTTTGGCAGACCCGCTTGTTCTGTGACTGCTTTTCGCCGGCCGTTTTTTTTGTTATACTGATCACATGAGTAAAGAAATAACAATAACCCAAGACAATTTTGACGCGGAGGTAACGCAGTCGTCAATACCGGTGCTCCTTGATTTTTGGGCCTCCTGGTGCAACCCCTGCCGGATGATCGCCCCCTTTATTGAACAAATAGCCGAAGAGTATGACGGCAGACTCAAGGTGGGAAAGATTAACGTGGACGAACAGGGCGGCCTGGCCCAGAAATATAACGTCACCTCCATACCAACTCTCGCGGTTCACAAAGGCGGCCAGTGCGTGTTTCAGCAGCCCGGCGCCCTTCCCAAAGCGGGTATAGAGGCCCTCGTCAAGGAATACCTGTAAGCGATAGTTTCCGCTGTTGTAAAAAAGATACATGGCGCGCGTTATGGCGGACGCGGAAAGCCTTGCCGCCGATCGGCGCAAGGCTTTCCGGCCGCGCTGTACCGCGCGTCTACGTTTACGGGTAATACCTGTTGGCGGTATTCACGGCGCCGGGGGAAGCGGTACTGGTTGCGCCGACAAACCAGTCGCCGGCGCTGTTGGTATCGGTTCCCGCGCGGACGCGGTTTACCGTTCTGGTGGCCGTGTGGCCTGTGCTGTCCGCCGCGTCGGATATTTCCGCGCTGTTCCAGGCCTCCTGGCCGGCAAGAAAAGTGATCGCCGCCGTCACGTCTTCATTTTGCTTCTTTCCGTTAGCGGCAAATACCACCGCGTCGATAACGCGATCATCCTGATCGCAGAGATAGATCGCGTCGGTATCGTAAAGCAGCTTGGTTGTACCGGGGACCCAGAAGTCGCGGGCGCTACGCAGGGCGTCGGTCCCCGACGACTTGTTCAGTCCTTCCGTCTCGTTGACATGGCCGCTTTCGTTGGGGTAATCCCTCGTATGCACGACGATGTACTCGCCCGCCTGTATTTCCACCGGCGGGAACTCGAAGAGGGGAATCTTGCCCATCTTGTTCGCGGCAAAGAGACGCAGCGCGCCCAGATTTCCCGCTCCCATGGCCCTCAGTTCGACAAACTCGGTTTTGGGTTTTGTGGCGGTAAGCCGCAGCTCATTGACAAGCAGCGCCGGCATACGGTTGTTTCGCGTCCTGAAGGGAACCAGAACGTTAAGCGTATTTCCCCGCTTGTCTTCCACGAGCATATCCATGTTGATCAGCGTTCCGGGGGGCAGATCGCCGGCAATCACAATGCTCACCGTTTCGCCCTCGGTACGGGATTCCAGTTCCACCACCCGATCAAAATAGACCGATTTGATCGTAACCGGCACGGAAAAACGGAATTCCACCTGGCCGTTTTCGGCGGCGTGACAGCCGTAGAACACAGGCGCCGCGGCGCTGACCCCGAGCAGCTTTTGCAGGGCCGTTTCAGTCGAACATCCTGCCAGCAGCAACGCGGCAAGCGTCCAAAGCTTTACCTGTCTAAAAACTCTTTTCATAGAAACCTCCGATCAGAAGAGGGATCAATAGTACAGGGCGCTTTAGAAAAAGCGGAAAATTTATTCGCAATAGGGGGTCTAAGGGCAAAATTTGTTGTTTTTGGG
>JAITBL010000108.1 GCA_031283575.1 Treponema sp.
ATCGTTTGCGGCAGCCACTGCCGCAGACGGCTTGTTTTGTAAAAAGGACGTTTTATGCATACCCCGGAAGAGCGGCGCGGCCCGGCCGTGTTTTTTCGCAATTCGCTTGAATCCCTTAGACCCTATGCGGCGGAGTATCCGAGGGCGCCGTTGTACTTCCGCCTGTCCGATTCGGCGGCGATTCGGACGCCGGCGGAAGCCTTTAAAGTTTTAAAGCGCCTTTCCCGCCAGTGTTTTATCCTGGAAAGCCTTGAGGACGCCGAAGGATGGGGGCGTTATACCTTTTTGGGCTACGATCCCAAGCTTGAGCTAAGCTGCCTTAACGGGGAACTTTCCATGAGGAACGGAACCGGCCTTACGATACAAACGGGGGATCCCGGTTCGTACCTTAAACAGATTATCGCGGACAACCGTTCCCCCCGTTTAAGCGAACTGCCGCCGTTTCAGGGAGGGCTTGTGGGCTACTTTTCCTACGACTACATCAAGTACAGCGAGAGTACCCTCAAACTTGACGCGGAGGATCAGGAGCATTTTAAGGACGCGGATATGATGCTCTTTGACCGGCTCGTGGCCTACGATCACCTTAAAAAAGAAGCGTTTCTTGTCGCCTCTATACGGACAGACGCCCTGGAAGAAAACTACAACCGGGCCGTTTACGACCTGGAAAACCTTCTCGGCGCGTTGACGGAAGGAAAGGCGGAAGCGGAAATACCGCCGCTGGTCATTAAGGGTGATTTCCGGCCGCTGTTCGACAGGGAACGTTACTGTTCCATGGTGGAAAGGGCCAAAACCTATATCCGGGAGGGTGATATTTTCCAGGTGGTGCTTTCCAACCGCCTCCAGGCCGATGTGGAAGGGAGTCTTTTTGAAACCTATCGCGTACTCAGGCGTCTTAACCCGTCTCCGTATATGTTTTATTTTTCAAGTGATGATATTGAAATAGCCGGGGCCTCCCCGGAAACCCTGATAAAGCTTCAGGACGGGAGCCTTTCCACATTCCCGCTGGCCGGAACCCGGCGGCGGGGGCGGACGCCGGAAGAAGACGCCGCCCTGGAACGGGAACTCCTTTCGGATCCCAAGGAACTGGCCGAACACAACATGCTGGTGGACCTTGGCCGGAACGATCTTGGGAAGATCAGCCGCTTTGGTTCTGTGACGGTGGAGAAGTACCTTTCCGTCGAGCGTTTTTCCCACGTAATGCACATCGGTTCCACCGTCCGCGGAAAAATCCGTGAGGGAAAAACCGCCCTGGACGCGGTCGACGCGGTGCTTCCCGCGGGCACGCTTTCCGGGGCGCCGAAAATCCGGGCCTGCGAAATCATCAACGAGCTTGAAAACAACAAACGGGGTCTCTACGGCGGCGCTATCGGCTACATTGATTTTTCCGGCAACATGGATACCTGCATCGCGATCAGAATCGCCTTCAAAAAGAACGGCAAAGTCTTTGTCCGTTCCGGCGCGGGCATCGTGGCGGACAGCGTTCCGGAAAGGGAATACGCCGAATGTGACAACAAGATGAAGGCGGTACTGGCGGCCCTCCGCGAAGCCTCGGCGGCAGGAGGCGGCGTATGATCCTGCTTATCGACAACTACGACAGCTTTTCCTATAACCTTTACCAGCTTGTAGGTTCCATCGCCGGCGAAAACCGGGATGCGGAAGAGGTTTCCGCCGATCCGGCGATCAGGGTGGTCCGTAACGACGAAATCGGCCTTGCCGACATTGTCGTGATGCGGCCGAGCCATATCATCATTTCACCCGGTCCAGGCCGTCCCGCCGACGCGGGCATCTGCGAAAAAGTGATTGCTTCGTTTGCGGGGAAGATCCCGATCCTCGGGGTCTGTCTCGGACATCAGGCGATATGCGAGGTTTACGGGGCGGCGATTACCTATGCGAAAAACCTTACGCACGGCAAGGCGTCGCAAATAAAACTCGACGGGGACTGCCCGCTGTTCGATTCCCTCCCCGGAACAATCAGCGGGGCGCGTTACCATTCGCTTGCGGCGGACAGGGCCACGATGCCTTCCTGCCTCTTGATCCGCGCCGAAACCGAAGACGGCGAAGTTATGGCGGTGCAGCACGTGGACTATCCGGTATACGGGTTACAGTTTCATCCGGAGTCGATTTTAACCCCGCGGGGGGAAGTTATACTCGGCAACTTTTTGAACACGGGGCTTTTCCCAACGGCCGCGCAGGGTTTTGGAAACGGCTCTACATTTTCGGAATAAAGGAGAGAACATGATACGGGAAGCGATTATCAAAGCCGCCGCGAAAGAAAATCTTGGATTCAAGGCGGCGGAAGAGGTGATGGACGAAATTATGGGAGGCAAGGCCAGCGAAATACAGATGGCCGCCTTCCTGACCGCCATGGCGGTAAAAGGCGAAACCATCGAGGAAATTTCCGGCAGCGCCGCCGGTATGCGGAAACACTGCGTCCGGATCCTCCACGATATGGACGCGCTTGAAATTGTCGGGACAGGCGGGGACAGATCCAATTCGTTTAATATTTCCACGACTTCAAGCCTGGTTATTTCCGCCGCCGGAATCCCCGTGGCAAAACACGGAAACCGCGCCGCCTCAAGCAAGTCCGGCGCGGCGGATGTTCTTGAAAGCCTTGGGGTAAACATCAAGGCCAGCCCGGAAAAAAGCCTCGAGATGCTTAAAACCATCGGGCTTTGTTTTCTTTTTGCCCAGAACTACCACATTTCAATGAAGTACGTGGCTCCGGTGCGCAAAGAACTTGGGATAAGGACGATCTTCAACATCCTGGGGCCTCTGGTCAACCCGGCGGGGGCGAACATGGAGCTGCTGGGAGTGTACAGCGAAGACCTTGTGGAGCCTCTGGCCCAGGTGCTGCGTAACCTGGGGGTCAAAAGCGGCATGGTAGTCTACGGCCAGGACGGGCTGGACGAAATTTCCATGAGCGCTCCCACCACGGTCTGCGAATTTGCCCATGGGAAAGAACCTTCAACCTATACGATTACCCCTGAGGAATTCGGGTTTAGCCGCTGTACGAAAGAAGAGCTTACCGGAGGCGCTCCGGAAGAAAACGCCAAAATCACCAGGGAGATCCTCCGGGGCGCCAAAGGCCCCAAGCGGGATGCGGTGCTTCTTAATTCGGGGGCGGCAATTCACATCGCCCGGCCGGAACTTTCGATAAAAGACGGGATTGGCCTGGCCGGGGAGATCGTCGATTCGGGTAAAGCGCTGGCCCAGCTTGAAAAGTTTATCGCGCTTTCGGTTTCGTAAGCGATGATACTGGATGAAATCGCCGCCAAAACCCGCGTCCGGGTTTTGGCGGCAAAAAAAACCGTTCCCCCCGGAGTTATGCGGGATCGGGCCGAAGCCCTGGCCCGAAGAGACGCCTCTGATCCGGCCGCCGTTTCAGCCCCGGCCGTCCTGCCTTTTGAGGCGGCCGCCGGCGCGCCGGGGCTTTCGTTTATCTGCGAGGTAAAGCGGGCGTCTCCTTCAAAGGGGCTTATCGCGCCGGGGCCGGAAGGGTTTCCGTATCTAAAAATAGCCGGGGAATACGAAGCGGCCGGGGCGCGGGCAGTATCGGTACTTACCGAGCCGGATTATTTTTTGGGGAGCGGCGCGTACCTTAAAGAGATTGCCGCCTCGGTAACAATTCCCGTACTGCGCAAAGACTTTATTGTCGATGAATACCAAATTTACGAGGCGAAGGTTCTTGGCGCGCGGGCCGTGCTGCTTATCTGCGCGCTGCTTGACAAAAATACCCTTGGAGCGTTTCTTGCCCTTGCCCGGTCGCTTTCCCTTTCCGCGTTGACCGAGGTTCACAACGAGACGGAACTGGAAACGGCCCTCGACCGCGAAGCCCGGATCATCGGGATCAACAACAGGGACCTTACAACGTTCAACGTCGATCTTGCCGTAACGGAACGGCTCAGGCCCCGTATCCCCAAAGGGCGTATCGTCGTCTCCGAAAGCGGGGTCCGCACAAGAGACGACGTAAAGCGCCTTGTGGACTGCGGCGTGGACGCCCTGCTTGTCGGGGAAAGCGTTATGCGGGCCGCCGACAAAAAGGCGTTTCTGGAAGAACTGCGCCCGGTTCAGGACTGTTTGTAAAGCCCCGCTATTTTCCCGCGTTCCGCAATGTTTTGCTTGCAACAAACGGAATGCTTAACAGCACCATTATTGCGCCCGTTACGATAAACAGAAGGTTGATGGAGAACCTGTCCGCGACCGGACCGAAGACAAGCATGCCCAGCGGCAGCATGACGCTGTTTGTCATGGTGATAACCGAAAGAACCCGTCCCATAAAATCAGGCTCTACAGATTTTTGCAGCAAAACCATTACGGGCGTATTGTAAAGCGGTACGGTCAAACCGGTAATTACCATGATACCGATATAAACCCAGAAAACAGACGCTACCCCAAACCCTATCGCCTCAAGGCCGAACAGGACGCAGCCGAGGAACATTGTATACACGGGGGTTTTGAATCCGCCCCAGACGCCAATTAGGACGCCGCCCGCCATCATCCCGATTGAAAATGTAATTTCTATCGCGCTGAGCCGCCACACATCATTCCCGAAATTTCTGGTTACCTGAAGCGGGGTCAACAGCATGGACGGCGTCGCGAAAAACATGAAAGCCGCCGAAAGGAGAATCAACAGTAAAATAAACCGGTGTCTTCGGATGTAAGAGAGTCCTTCTTTCAGATCGTGGAAATATTCCATTTTCGTTTGTTCTTGCCCGGATTTTTCCGCCGCCGGGACTTTGACAAAAAAGAAGAGAACGCTTATGCCCATCGCGGCGGTAAGTACGTCAAGAAAAAACAAAGACTCCAAAGACACGAACGACATAAGAAAGGCGCTTGCCGCGGGAGCGGTCAATATGGTAAACGACTGTACGCTGCTCTGGATGCCGCTTACCCTTGTTAAATGTTCCCGGGGTACAATCCGCGGAATAAGCGCGCCGGCCGCCGGCGTTTGTACCCCCTGACCAAAGGAACGCACAACGGCGCAGGACAACAAAATTCCGGCGTGGTCAAATCCCGCCATAAGCAGAACGGCTACAACGAGGCTTGCGAAGGCTATTGCCCCGTCCGCTATATTGATAAGGTACTTTCGGTTAAACCTGTCCGCCCAGATTCCGCCGAAGGGCGAAATTAAAAACATCGGGAGAAATCCGGCGACGGTAAAAACGGTCATCATTGTTCCCGATTGGGTTTCAAGCGTTATGTGCCACAGAATCGCGTACTGTACGACCATCGAACCAAAGATCGACAGGGCCTGTCCGCTTAAAAACAGGGCGGTGTTCTTCTTCCAGCTAATTTCCATCTACCATGTATAGCCTGCCTTGCCGCAAAAAACAACGGTACGCGGCCGTTGCGGACTGCGGAGTCTCCCGCCATGTTAATCGGGACAGAAGTACGTTGCCCCATTTCTCCAAAAACGATACGCTGTTCCCTATGGTAGTCGCATCAATAGACGTACAGGGCGGAAAAGTCGTCCAGCTCAGGCAGGGATCGGAACTTGTCCTTCAGCGGGATAACGCCGTGGAGCTCGCGGAAGAATTTGACAGGTACGGCGAGGTCGCGGTGATAGACCTCGACGCCGCCATGGGAACGGGAAACAATTTTGAGATGATAAAACCCCTGCTCCGTAAGGCGGAATGCCGGGTAGGCGGCGGAATCAGGACGCCGGAACAGGCCCGGGAACTCGTGAGCCTTGGCGCGGCGAAGATCATTGTGGGTTCTCAGGTTTTTCGGGATCCGGCAAAAAAAGGACAGCCGGGGGAATTCGGGGTAAACGCCGCCTTTCTTGAAAGCATGGCGAAAAAGATAGGCCGCGAACGGCTTATCGTCGCCATTGACGCGAGAAAAACGGCCGGGACGGACGGCGGCTATGAAATAACCGTTGACGGCTGGAAAACCCCGACGGGGCTTCCCCTTGTCGAAAGCGCCAAAGCCGTCGAAGCCTTTGCCGGCGGCCTTCTCTTTACCTGCGTTGACCGCGAAGGAACGATGACCGGCCTCGATACGGCGCCGGTCAGGGCGCTGTGCGGGGCGCTGTCCTGCCGGATTACCGCGGCCGGCGGCGTTTCCTCGGTTGAGGAAATCGCCGCTTTGGCGGATCTTGGCTGCGACGTTCAGCTCGGCATGGCCCTCTATACCGGAAAGGTATCCCTTGCCGGCGCCTTCGCCGCGTCCCTTGACTGGAAAAAGGCCGCCGAAACTTCCGGGGGCCTTATCCCGGTAATCGCCCAGAGCCTTGACGGCCAGGTTCTTATGACCGGTTTTGCCGACAGGGAAGCCGTAGCGGAAAGCTTCAAGCGGGGAAAGCTCTGTTTTCACAGCCGCAGCCGGAACAAACTCTGGATGAAAGGAGAAAACTCAGGTAACGTGCTTACGCTCCGCAGGCTCAGGGCGGACTGCGACCGGGACGCGCTGCTTGCCGTCGTGGATCCGGCCGGTCCGGTCTGCCATACCGGCGGCTGGTCTTGTT
>JAITBL010000230.1 GCA_031283575.1 Treponema sp.
GCGGATGGGGTTTCGGCCGGTAACTTGCAAACACGGGGAATCCGCGCTAAGCTGTATCAAGGAGAAAACTATGAACAGGAAACTGCTTTTTTTAGTAGTGCTCATCGGCGCGCTGGCAACGGGATTGATCTTTGCCGGATGCGACAACCTGACCAACACGGAAGTCGAGACGGAATCCTGACAGGCGAATTGGCGCAGCGTCCCCGGCAATTTGAAACCGCCGGGGAATTCCGCTTGTAATTGCCCGCCGGCAAGCCGCGGACAGCAAACCTGGCATTGCTTTTTTCACCCTTTCGGGTGCTTTTTTTTCCAGCCAGGGTTTTATGTTAAAGCTATGAGTTATCAAGAAAAACGCTACAAGCTGCGGGAAGGCTTTAAGCTTCTCAACCCGGAACAGCGTTCCGAAATTCTCGGAATGGCTGAGGCGCTCTACTATTGCCAGATGGACGAAAAAATAGCCAAAAAAAAGCGAAAAACAACGGCGGCGCCCAAGCAAAAGGCCCGCGGCGTACTGG
Organism: Treponema sp.; assembly: GCA_031283575.1. Taxonomy (GTDB): domain Bacteria; phylum Spirochaetota; class Spirochaetia; order Treponematales; family Breznakiellaceae; genus JAIRYT01. The sequence continues at coordinate 516 of JAITBL010000230.1, forward strand.
CTTTTCGCGCCGGTTAGGCATCGGCCTCCTGTATCTTCAACAGGCTGTTGATCTGATCGATAATGTACTGCTGGTAGCGGGGCTGAAGGCTGTCGTAGAGGGCCACCAGTTTGGTATACTTGGCGTCGTGGTCTTCGGTAAACACGGGGCCTTCTCCAAAGCGGAGCCATGCGTCGCTCACATTAAATGAGTCGCAGATCAGTTTGATCGTCCGGTCATTGACGATACGTTTTTCCGTCTCAATGCAGGCAAGCTGGCCGGCCGAGATGGTAATAACGCCCGAAAACGCGGTCTGGGTAAGCTTGAGTTCTTTTCGGAGGCTTTTGATCCGCTGATTAATCGTGTCGCTCATGGTTATCAATATAGCAAAAAAAACCTGACTAAGCAAGTCATATTTATAAAATTCCGCCGAATTCGTAATGTCATCGCTTTAAGTATGGGTACAGGCCGTTTACAAGTCAAGAAATATTTGTCTGCACGCATGGAATTGCCCGCTTGACAAACCCCTTTATATAGTGCAGTCTATTATTGAATACACTATATATGTGGTTATATACAACACACTGGAGCTGCAGCCGTGTTACGCCCCTGAACAGAGGCATATATGAAATTTCAGCGCTATTTCACGACTCCCGAAACGGGGGCTTACCATGGCATTGTCTGGGAAAAAAGGCGGAGCGAAATCCGCAATCCCGACGGCAAGGCGATTTTCCGGGAGGAAACGGTGATCGTTCCCGGGTTCTGGAGCCAGATTGCGGGCGATATTCTGGCCCAAAAATACTTTCGCAAGGCGGGAGTTCCGGCGGAAAAGGCAGACGACTGGCAAAAGTGGGCTTTTCCCGCCGGCGCGGACCTTTTTCCCCTTCCCGCCGACGGCGCGGAGCACGACGCCCGCCAGGTTTTTCACCGCCTGGCTTTCACCTGGCTGCAATGGGGCAGGGAAAAGGGTTTTTTCGACGGCGGGGACGACGAAAGGGCCTTTTACGACGAAACCTGTTACATGCTGGCCCACCAGATGGGCGCCCCGAATTCACCCCAATGGTTTAATACCGGCATCTACGCCGTTTACGGCATTGACGGCCCCGCCCAGGGCCATTACTACTACGACGAGGCGGCGGGGCGGGCGATCAAGTCCGATTCCGCCTACAAGCGGCCGCAGCCTCACGCGTGTTTCATTCTTTCGATAGAAGACGACCTTGTAAACGAAGGCGGCATCATGGATCTGGTAACCAGGGAGGCGCGGCTTTTCAAGTACGGTTCGGGTACGGGTTCCAACTTTTCCCGCCTCAGGGCGTCCCACGAAAAACTTTCCGGCGGCGGCGTTTCATCGGGCCTGCTTTCGTTCCTTAAAATCGGCGACCGTTCGGCGTCGGCGATTAAGAGCGGCGGTACAACGCGGCGGGCCGCCAAGATGGTGACCCTGGACGCCGATCATCCCGACGTGGAAAGCTACATTGACTGGAAGGCCGGCGAGGAACACAAGGTCGCTTCCATGGTGACAGGCTCGCTGATCATCAAAAGAAATCTCGACGCGCTCAAGAAAGCGGTGGGAACATTCAGGGGACCCGCCGGCGACGCCTTTAGTATAGAAAAAAACCGCGAACTGGCCGAAGCGCTCCGGCAGGCGCTGGAAGAAAAAGTCCCGCCGGCATATGTGTACCAGCTTTTGCGGGGGCTTGAACAGGGCGAAAGCGATCTTGATCCGGCGGTGTTTTCGACAGCCTGGGACGACGAGGCCTATAACAGCGTGTCGGGCCAGTCGAGCAACAACAGTCTGCGGGTAACCGACGATTTTATGAAGGCGGTAGAGACCGGCGGGGAATGGGACCTTAAGGAGCGTATTTCGGGCAAAACCGCGCGCACGATAAAGGCCCGATCCCTCTGGAAGGCAATAGCGCGTTCCGCCTGGCGCTGCGCCGATCCGGGCATACAGTACCACACGACGATCAACGACTGGCACACCTGTCCTTCGGGGGGCGAAATACGCGCGAGTAATCCCTGCAGCGAATATATGTTCCTTGACGATACGGCCTGTAACCTCGCGTCGATCAATTTGGGTTCCCTTTACGACAAGGCAAAAAAATCATTTGACATCAAAGCCTATCTCCACGCCATCGACATCTGGACGACGATACTCGAAATCTCGGTGGTGATGGCCCAGTTCCCCTCGCCGCGCATCGCGGAGCTTTCGTACAAATACCGGACCCTGGGCCTGGGCTTCGCCAATCTGGGAAGCCTTCTTATGCTGATGGGTCTGGCCTATGATTCGGCGGAAGGCCGCGCCGTGGCGGCGTCGCTTTCGGCGGTTCTCACCGGAGAGGCTTACGCCCAATCCGCGCGTATGGCGGCGTCGCAGGGCGCGTTTGCCTGTTACGGCGAAAACAGGGACGCCATGCTCCGCGTTATCCGCAACCACCGCCGCGCCGCTTACAACGAGGCGGCCGAAACCTACGAGGGCCTTCACATCGTACCGGAGGGAATCGAGGCGGAGAAAGCGCCCGCCGATTTGCCGGCCGCAGCCCGCGCGGCGTGGGACAGCGCCCTCAGTTTGGGCGAAGTCCACGGCTACCGTAACGCCCAGGTCAGCGCCATCGCTCCGACGGGAACGATAGGATTGCTGATGGACTGCGACACCACCGGCGTGGAGCCCGACTTCGCCCTGGTAAAATTTAAAAAACTCGCCGGCGGCGGTTACTTCAAGATCATCAATCAATCGGCGCCCCCCGCGCTGGAAGCGCTCGGCTACAAAAAAACGGAAATCGAAAACATCATCAATTACGCCACGGGCCGCAAAACACTCAAGGCGGGCGGCGGCCATACTCCGGCGATTAATCACGAGAGCCTTGGGGAAAAAGGTTTTACGCCCGAAGCGCTTGCCGCCTGTGAAGCGGAAATCGCCAACGCCATTTCGCTGGAGGCCGTCTTTTCTCCCTTTGTTTTGGGAAAGGATTTTGTCGAAAAAATTCTGTTGATTCCCGAATCCACCTGGTCCCTTCCCGGCTTTAGCCTGCTTAAACATCTGGGCTTTAACGACGCGGAAATTGCCGAAGCGGAACGCTGCGCCTGCGGAACCATGGGGCTTGAAGGCGCGCCGCATCTTAAAGCGGAACATCAGGCTGTCTTTGATACGGCGACGCCGTCGGGAAAAAACGGAAAACGTTCCATTCCCTGGCAGGCCCACGTCGCGATGATGGCGGCGGTTCAGCCCTTTGTTTCGGGAGCGATCAGCAAAACGATCAATATGCCCAACGCCGCCGGTTACGAAGACGTTAAGGGCGCTTACCTCCTCGCCTGGAAGAGCGGCCTCAAGGCGGTCGCCCTTTACCGCGACGGCTCAAAATTATCGCAGCCCCTTTCCGCCTTTGCGCCCGGCGCCGATCCCCTGGTGGACACGATCATCTCCCTTCAAAAAGATCTGGAGGAGCCGCCGCGGACCCCGCAGGAAGGCGAAGTCCGAAGCCACCGCCGTCCCCTGCCCAACCGGCGTTCGGGCTATACGCAAAAAGCCAAAATCGGCGGGCACTCGATCTTTATACGAACCGGCGAATACGGCAGCGGCAGGCTGGGAGAAATTTTTTTGGACATGCACAAGGAGGGCGCAGCCTTCCGCAGCCTTCTTAACAGTTTCGCAATCGCCGTTTCGCTGGGCCTGCAGTACGGCGTACCCCTGGAAGAATATGTGGACGCCTTTACCTTTAGCCGCTTCGAACCGAACGGTATGGTCCAGGGCCACGACTATGTAAAAATGGCCACCAGCGTTATTGATTATATTTTTCGTGATTTGGCGATCAGTTATCTTAAGCGCAGCGATCTGGGCCAGGTAAAACCGGAGGATCTGCTCGCGACGGGAACGCGGGACGATACCGGTTCGGGCGGCGCAAAAACAGGGGCGGCAAAAAACGGCCGCGCGGACAAAGCGCAGAAGTTCCGCGCCGCGGCGCACGGGTACGAAACAAAGGCGCGCGCCGCAGACGCCGATGACCGCATTGCCCAGGCGCGGATCAAGGGCTACGAAGGCGACCCCTGTCCCGGCTGCGGCTCCTTCACCCTGATCCGCAACGGAACCTGCATGAAGTGCGACACCTGCGGTGGAACTACCGGCTGTAGTTAGGGATTGAAGGCAGGTGGCGTCCGGCGCCTGCGGCGGAACTACCGGTTGTAGTTAGGGATTGAAGGCAGGGCGGCAGAGTTCCTTGAACATGGAGGCGTCCTGGCGTATTATCGAAACAGGAGGCGAAAATGAAAAACGGTCTGGCGTTGATGCTTTTGGGAATGGTCACGGGTTTTGCCGCCGGCAATGAAGCGGTTTATTCGTACAGGCTCGGCGATTTTGAAGTTTATATGCTGGTGGAAACCAACGGGGAGGGAACGCCGCAGATACTTCTCGGCGCCGACGACGCCCTTAAACAGCGTTATCTTTCCCGCCCCTTCAAGTCGGAAATAAACACCTTTCTGATAAAAAGCCCCGGCCGCGTTGTGCTGATAGACACCGGTTTTGGCGGGGCCGTTTTTGAGAGCATGAAGAAGCTGGGGATAAATCCCGGCGATGTGGACGCGGTGCTCCTTACCCATATGCACGGCGATCATATAGGCGGCCTCGCGAAAGACGGCAAAGCCCTCTTCCCCAAAGCCCTTGTGTATGTCGCCGAAACCGAAAAAGACTACTGGACAAAGAGCAGGGTGAACCAGGGCGCCGTGGCGGCCCTTGCCCCCTACGGCGGCCGCGTTAAAACTTTTTCGCCCGCCGAATTGGGAAGCCGCCTGACGGAACTGCTCCCCGGCGTAAGCGCAATCGCCGCTTTCGGCCATACGCCCGGGCATACGGTTTTTCTGCTTGAGTCGTCAGGACAAAAGCTCCTTGTCTGGGGCGATCTGATGCATGTACAGGACATACAATTTCCGCGCCCTGATATTTCGGTAAGCTACGACACCGACCCGGTCATGGCCGCGGCAAGCCGTAAAAAAATACTCGCATACGCGGCGGCCAATAAAATTCCCATAGGCGGCATGCATCTGGTTTATCCCGCCGTCGGCTTTGTCGGCGTCGACGGGGCGGGATACCGGCTCATTAGTCCGTAAGGCGCCGTCATCACCGCGCTCCGTGAACTGATTGCCGCCGCGCGGCACTGTACAGCTTTTACCGGCGCCGGCGTCAGTACCCTTTCGGGACTGCCGGACTTTCGCGGCGAAGGCGGCGAAGTTTCGGACAGCGGCGGAAGCGCGGCCGGCGCGATTGCCGCGATAGAAACGCTGGTTCACGAGATGTTCGACAGCAACGAGGATCGCGCTGAACGCCGTGAAGCGCTTTTCGACATCGAAAATTTCGAGCGCGATCCTGAAAACTTTTACCGGAGGGCGGGGCCGCTCGTCTATCATGACAAGAAGCCGTCGCTGGTTCATAATGTTTTGGCGGAACTCGAACGGCAGGGCGCGCTCAAAGCGGTGATCACCCAAAACATTGATCAGCTTCATCAAAGGGCCGGTTCGCTAAAGGTTATCGAACTCCACGGAAGCCCGCGCGTTCACTATTGTCTGCGCTGCGCGGGAATACGCGTTTCTTACGGCGAAGCGGCGGCGGCCGTTGCGGCGGGCCGCGTTCCCCGCTGTCCCCGCTGCGCCGCCGTTCTGAAACCGGCGATAACTTTTTACGGCGAACCCCTTCCCCTTGCCGCGCGGCGCGAAGCGGAGGAAGAAGCCGCGGCGGCGGACCTTATGCTTGTTTTGGGGACCAGCCTTAGGGTAAACCCCGCCGCCGCGATTCCCCGGACATGCCTCCGTCACGGCGGAAAGATCGTCATCGTCAACCGGCAGGACACGCCCCTGGATCAGGCGGCGTTTCTGCGTTTCCGCGATTTGTCGGACCTGAAGACCCAGCTTGACCCGTAATTTATAAAATTTTACCGCTTACTTGTTGTACGCGCCGGCAACAGAGTATACTTGACACGGCGCGCCGCTGTGCGGTTAACGCCAAAAGGGGAAAACAAAAATGAAAAAATTTTTATTGGCATTCGGTCTGGTATGCGCGCTTGGAGCGCTTGCCGCGGCTCAGTCAAAAGCGGACGTCATTTTAAACCATTACGCGGCGCGCAGTTTTGTCGCGGGCGCCATCAGCCGCCCTGATCTGGACACGCTGATCCGGGCGGGAATCCGCGCTCCCAGCGCCCGCAACGCCCAGCCCTGGCATTTTACCGTAGTACAAAATGTTGAGCTGGCGCGGCGCATCATCAGCGACGTCAAGGACGGTAACGTACTCATTGTCATTTCCGCCTCTGGCGACGGAAAACCCACGGCCGACACCCTTGACTGCGGCCTCGCGGCGGAGAGTATCTACCTTGCGGCCCAGGCCCTGGGCCTGGGTTCGCGGATCTACACCGGCCCCGTCAGCGCGATTAACCGCGGCCTCAAACAGGATCTTGGCCTGCCCGCCGGATACAGCGCCGTCGTGGTGGTGCGAATTGGAAAAATCGCGCCGGTCGACGCGGTAAGCGCCGCTTCGAGCCGCAAGGCCGAAGGCGATCTGGTAAACTACAAGTAAGCGTTTTACATGCTCTGGCTGGAAAATCTGCCGGCTGTCCTGCAGGCTCTTGTGGCGACAGGCTTTACCTATGCCATGACCGCCCTGGGATCCGCCACGGTTTTTTTCTTTCGGGACATTAACCGCAAGGTTCTGGACGGCATGCTTGGCTTTGCCGCCGGCGTCATGATCGCGGCAAGCTTTTTTTCCCTCCTCGCGCCGGCCATAGAAATGGCGGATAATTTCTACGGCGCGGGCTACGGCCTCCCCTCCTGGGCGGCGGCGGCCATCGGCTTTCTTGCCGGCGGGTCCTTCCTGCGCCTCAGCGACCGGCTTCTTCCCCACCTCCATGTGGGGACGAGTGAAGCCGAAGGGGTCAAAACCAACTGGAGCCGCTCGGTTCTGCTGGTACTGGCGATTACCCTTCACAACATACCCGAAGGGCTTGCCGTGGGCGTGGGTTTTGGCGCGTCGGCGCTGCTCCCCGGCGCGGGACTTGCCGGCGCCGTTTCGCTGGCATTGGGCATAGGGCTGCAGAATTTTCCCGAAGGCGCCGCCGTTTCCATTCCGCTCCGCCGTGAGGGAATGAAGCGCCTGCGCAGTTTCTGGATCGGCCAGGCTTCGGGAATTGTTGAACCTGTCGCCGGCGTTATCGGCGCCGCACTGGTCCTCTCCATGCAGGCGGTACTGCCCTACGCGTTAAGTTTTGCCGCCGGCGCCATGATCTTTGTCGTCGCCGAAGAACTTATCCCCGAAGCGTACCATGAAGGAAACGATCACATCGCCACCACGGGAATCATGCTCGGCTTTGCCATCATGATGGCGATGGACGTTGGGCTCGGTTAAGAAGCGTCAGGATTATTTATACAGGAGGACAGAGTGAAACTTGTTTTTTTGGGACCGCCGGGAGCGGGAAAGGGAACCCTGGCGGCGCGCGCCGTGGAATTACTCAAGGTTCCCCACATCAGTACGGGAAACATTTTCCGCGCCGCCATTGCCGCGAAAAGCGAACTGGGGCTTAAAGTAAAAAGCATCATCGACGCGGGAAAACTCGTTGACGATGAAACCACCACCGCCCTGGTGAGAGAACGTCTTGGCAGCGAGGCGGGCGGCTACATACTCGACGGTTTTCCCCGAACCATACCCCAGGCCAAAGCTCTGGAGGCTTTTGCCGCCGTCGACAAAGTGGTCAACTTCGACATTCCCGACAGTTCGGTACTTGAACGACTCGGCGGCAGGCGGACCTGTAAGGTCTGCGGGGCCAACTATCACGTCCTTTTTGGCAGACCCAAAAAGGACGGCGTCTGCGACTCCTGCGGCGGCGAGCTGTACATCCGCGACGACGACCGGGAAGAAGCCATTGCCAAACGCCTTGAAGTGTACCGCGGGCAGACGGCGCCGCTGATCGAATTCTACCGTGACAGGGGACTGCTCGTTGATGTCGACGCCCGCCCTTCGGTGAATGAAGTGGTGGAAAACTTCAAGCGGGCGGCGGGACTTGTCTGACAAAGATCCCCGGCAATTTCAAATTGTCAAAGAACGGGATTCGTTCCCGCGGCAATATTCGTTCAGTACCCGCGCGATTCCCGCAAGACCGGTCTCGCGTTTGATTTTGTTCCGCACATATTCAGCCCAGGTAAAGTTGTCGCAGTAATAATGAAAGAAACGACGGGCGCGGCTCAGGTGAAACTCGGGCGGCTGGTATTGCGCGAGCAGATCGAGAAAGCGCAGCGCCGTTTCTTCGAGAAAACGCGTGCTGCGGTATAAATCCGTATCAGGCGGCGTCCCCGCGCCGTAAAGCGCCTGGGCGAAAATCCACGGCTTTCGCGCCGCGAGGCGGCCTATCATGACGGGACCCGCCGCCGCCTTTGCCAGCGCTTCTTCGGCCGAAGCGATATCCCCGTTCCCCGCCACGGGAACGGGAAGGGCCCGCCGCAGGCGCTCCACATATTCCCAGCGGGCGCGGCGTCTGAATTTTTCGCCGGCCATACGGGGATGAAGGGTGACAAGTTCCGCGCCGGCGTTAACAAGGCGGCGGCAAAAATCTTCGAGCACGGAAAAAAGCTCTTCCCCGCCGCTTCGCCGTCCGGCCGTATCAGTCCCGAAGGGAAAATCTTTTCCGGCGCCAAGGCGCAGCTTGACGCTGAGCCGTTTGCCCGTAACGCGGCGCACCGCCTCCACAAGCCGGGCCGCCCTGCCGGCGTCTTTCATCCAGCGGACACCGGCGCCGGTCCGCGTAATCATCGGCGCCGCGCATCCCATATTAAGGTCAATGCCCAAACAGCCGGTTTTATCGAGCAGGGCCGCGGCCGCGGCAAGCTCATCGATGTCCGCGCCGAGAAGCTGGTAGACAAGGCGTTCGGGGCGGGGTCCCGGATCGAGATACCACTTTTCAAGGGGCCCGCCGGCGAGAAGGCCCGGCGCGCTGATCATCTCGGTAAAATACTCGGGCTTTGGGGCGGCAGATTCCGCGGACAGGGCTTTCCCTTCGGCGGGACAGGCCTGATTGACAAAAGACTCGACAAGTTCGCGGAGCGCGCGGTGGCTCAATTCCGCCATGGGCGCCAGCATAAGGCGGGGCTGCATTTAACAAAAGTAGCACTTGACTTACCTACCTGTATAGCATACAGTTATAAAAGAGTGAGGAGCATGCCATGATTGCAAAAAGCGATATGCCCAACATCAACGAAAAACCGCCTGAGGGGCAAAAGCCGGAAGGCGGATCTTACCGTGTTCTGGTGGTGGATGATTCCATGTTTATTGCCAAGCAGCTTGGTCAAATATTCACTTCCGGGGGCTTTGAGGTGGTGGGAACCGCCGGAGACGGCGCCCAGGGAGTCGAAAAATACAAAGAATTCTACCCCAATATCGACCTGGTGACCATGGATATTACCATGCCCGTCATGGACGGAGTCTCCGCCCTGGAGAAAATTCTCGAATTTGACAAAGAGGCCTGCGTCATCATGGTCAGCGCCCTGGGCAAGGAGGATGTGGTCAAAAAATCCCTCCTTATGGGCGCTAAAAGCTACATCGTCAAGCCTTTGGACCGGAAAAAGGTGCTTGAAAGGGTCGCGTCGGTCTTGAAAAAATAGCCCCGTTCCCGGTATACTAAGGCGTCATGAAAGCCCACAAAATCGCAGACTCGCTGTTTTGCGTCTATGCCGATATTGCCTCTGACGAACTCTTCGAGGGTATTTGGCCCATACCGCGGGGTGTTTCACTTAATTCATATCTGGTAAAGGGCGAAAAAACCGCCCTTATCGACCTGATCCGCGACTGGTCCGGCGCCCCCCGCCAGATCGAAGAAGCTTTGGCGGAAGCGGGCGCCTCTTTCGAGTCGGTGGATTATCTGATACTTAACCACCTGGAACCGGACCACACCGGATGGCTCGGGGAATTCCGCAGGCGGAATCCCGGGGCCGAAATCATCGCCACGGCCAAGGGCATCAACCTCGTCAAATCCTTCTATAAAGAGGAGCGGGGCCTGAAGGTGGTCAAAGACGGGGACAAGCTCGATCTGGGCGGCAGGGAATTGGTCTTTTTTGAAACGCCCAACATTCACTGGCCCGAAACGATGATGACCTACGACAGCGCGTCGGGCACGCTCTTTTCCTGCGACGGCTTCGGCTCCTTCGGCGCTTTGGGCGGCAGGGTCTTTGACGATGAATTCAGCGCCGAAGAACACTCTTTCTATGAGCGTGAAGGGCTGCGGTATTACGCCAATATTGTTTCTTCTTTTTCGGCCTTTGTCGAACGGGGCATACAGAAGCTCGAAGCCCTCGACATCAAGTGCGTGGCCCCCAGCCACGGCATTGTCTGGAGAAAAAATCCCCGCGCCATCATCGAGCGCTACCTTAAATACGCCGGATACTCCAGGGGCAAAACTGAACCGTCGATCGCCGTTATCTGGGGTTCCATGTACGGTAACACCAAACAGGGCCTGGACGCGGTGATTCGCGGAATCGAGGCCGAAGGCGCGCCCTACACGGTGAACCGCGTTCCCGACGAGGATGTTTCCTACGCTCTGGCCAACGCCTTTCAAAGCAGGGCCCTGGTGCTGGCCATGCCCACCTACGAATACGCGATGTTTCCTCCTATGGCCTACGTGCTCGACATCTTCCGGCGCAAACACATCTTCGACAAGACCGTGCTCCGCATCGGCTCCTGGGGCTGGGTAGGCGGCGCAAAAAAAGAGTACGAAGCGGCCATAGAAGCCCTCAGATGGGAAAGCGTCCCTTCCATGGAATGGACCGGCGCTCCCACCATTCAGGAACTGTTGGTCCTGGAAGAGCGCGGAAAAGAACTGGCGCGGTCGATCAGGTAATCGGGGAGTCGGCCCAGCGCGGCGTTGTAATTCCGTTTCGCGATATTCAGGCCGATTATCAAAGCCCGCCGCGTTCCCTTGCGAAGAAGACCCCGTCGGCATACACTTATGCCTATGAAACCCCCCGTTAAGCTTATTGTCTTTGATCTGGACGGAACCGTTCTTAACAGTAAACATGAAATAACGCCGCGGACAGCGGCGGTTTTTAAAAAAGCGCGCGCGGCGGGCATCCATCTTGTCCCCGCAACGGGGCGGCAGTACGCGGCCATTCCCGAAGCGGTGCGGCGCGCCGCAAGTCCCCTTCTTATCGCCAATAACGGCGCCCAGGTATATACCATGCCCGAACAAAAAGTCGTGATGGAAAAATGTTTTGACGCGGACGCGGCCGTTTCCCTTGTCAGGGAACTGCGCGAATATGACGGGATGATCTTTGCCGCTCACGACAATGTGGGCGCTTTCGACAACAGGGGAAAGGGCTATGAGTCGGGGGTAACCGATCGCATTCTGGAAAACAATTCGTGGCGAAAAGAACATCCCCTTGCCGATGTGGAATCAATGATCGCCGGTGAAAAAAAGCGCTTTTTGAAAATGGCGATCATCTTTGAGGATCTTGCCGAACGCGAAAAGGCCCTTGGACAGTTTATCAAGCGTTCCGATCTGTATGTTACTTTTTATGACAATAACAATATCGAAATCATGCCGGCGGGAATGAACAAGGGAGAGGCGCTCAAATTCTGCGCGAAGCGCCTGGGGGTTCCCCTGGAACAGGTAATGGCCATCGGCGACAGCGACAACGACAAGGAAATGCTCCGCGCCGCCGGTTACAGCGTTGCCATGGGCAACGCTTCACCGGAGATCAGGGCCGCCGCGGATGAAACAGCCGGTGATTGTGAGGATGACGGCGCCGCGCTGGCAATCGAGGCGGCGCTCCGGCAATTAAACCGCGGGCCTGCGTCCTAAGCGGCGGCAATGGCCGGAATGACGCGGGCAAGCAGTCTGGTTACCCGTTCCGCGTTATCGGCAAACACTTTGGCAATCGCTTCCCAGGTAACGGGCTCTTCGTCATTTTTCCAGGAATCATAATCGGTGCTCATGGCTACCGCCCCGTAGGGAATACCCGCCTCGTTTGCCAGCGCCGTTTCGGTGGCGATGGACATATTGATGATGTCGGCGCCCCAAGTACGGAACATGTGTGATTCGGCCCGGGTGGAAAAACGCGGGCCTTCGATCGTTACCACCGTTCCCTTTTCGTGAAACGGAAAACCCAGGACCCTGCATTCCCCGATAAAAAGCGAGCGGAGTTTTTTGTCGTAGGGGTCGGCCATCGCGCAGTGTACGGGACGGCGGGGCTCGAACGTTTCATGAAAGGTCATTTTGCGCTGTTTGGTAAAATCGATAAACTGATCGATTATCACAAGGTCGCCCCGCCTGATTTCTTCGCGGAGCGAACCGACCGCGGTGGTGGCAAGAATGTGGGTACAGCCTTCCGCTTTAAGCGCGTCGATGTTGGCGCGGAAATTGACCTGCGTCGGCGGAATAGTGTGCTCCCTGCCGTGCCGCGCGAGCAGGACAACTTCGGTTCCGGCTATCGTCCCG
>JAITBL010000265.1 GCA_031283575.1 Treponema sp.
TAAAACGCACTTTGCCTGACAGCGCGGGGCCGATACATTTTTCTCTCATTACCGCGACCCTGGGCCGGAGCGCGGAGCTTGTCCCCCTCCTCGAAAGCCTCTCCGTCCAGACCCATACCGCTTTCGACCTTGTCATCGTTGACCAAAACACCGATGACCGCGTAACAAGGGTTATAGAACCTTACCGCGCTTCCCTTAAAATAAACCGCATAAAAAACGACAGGCGGGGTTTAAGCCGTAACCGCAACCTTGGCCTTGATCATATTCACGGGGATGTCGTTGCCTTTCCCGACGACGACTGTGAATACGATGTTGATACGCTCAAGAAGGCGGCGGCGTTCTTTGAAGAAAACCCCGATCATACATTCTATGCCTGTAATATAAAAGAAAAGGACGGGAAACGGTCCGTCTTTAACGGCCCCAGGGGAAACCACCCCATCACCGTTTTCAATTGTACCTTTACCGCGTGTTCGGCGACCCTTTTTATCCGTTCCGCCTCACTTGGTAATTTCCGTTTTGATGAACAGCTTGGCGTTGGCGCGCGCTACGGTTCCGGCGAGGAGACCGACCTTCTCTATTTTCTTTTTAAACGGCGGAACAGGGGAAGCTATTTCGGCGAAACGTATATCTATCACCCCTACAAGGATGAAAATTCGGAACGTGTTTCCTACTATGCCAGCGGTTTTGGCGCCGTCTACCACAAGGCCGTTTTTACCTACGGTTTTTGGCCGCTGTTCCCTGTTTTCTGGGCGCGGATTGCAAAAAATATCATTAATCTTTTTGTAAAGCCTAACAGGCGGGACAGGTACCTTGCGCTTAAAGGGCGGCTGCGGGGTTTCTTTTGTTACCGGCGGCCGCCCAAAAGCCGTTAGTGTCCCGCATCCTTATTAACGGCTATTTCCTCTGCCGCGCTCTTACCGGCATTGAGCGCTATGCTTACGAAGTTACCAAAAGGCTCGACCGCATCTGCGAGAGGGGGGAGCTTTCGATTATGGTCCCCAGCGGCCGCGCTGTTCCGTCCTACCAAAATATTACCGTAATTAAAAAAAAACGCCGCCCTCACCTTGTCTGGCAATTCTTCACCCTCCAGTTTTTTCTCTTAACCCACCGCAGTTACACCGTCATCGACTTTGGCAACACCTGCCTTCCCCTTGCGCCGGGCTTGGTGTTTCTTCACGACATCTACTGCGAATTGTTCCCCCGTGATTTCCGCGGCTTTCGCGACAGGCTGGGCCGTTTTTACTACCGCCTCCAGTACCGGCTTATCGCCCGCCTGGCAAAAAAAATTATTACCGTTTCCGAATTTAGCCGCGCCCAAATAGCCAAAGCCTTTCACCTGCCGCGCGAAAAAATAGCCGTCATTCCCAACGGCTGGGAACATTTTAAAGACGTACTTCCCGATTACGCCGTTTTTGAAAAATACCCCCTGCTTGAAAAGAGGCCCTTCTTTTTTACTTTGGGCAGCCTTTCAAAACGGAAAAACCTTTCCTGGATACGCGATTACGCCCAAAGCCATCCCGGCGATTTTTTTGTCATTTCGGGAAGCAGCCTCGAGGTTTTAAGCGTACCCGGCCTTGACGGTATCGAGGCAATGCCGAACATATTGTTCACGGGCCGTCTTGCCGACGGGGAAGTCAAAGCCCTTATGGAAAAATGCAGGGCGTTCATTTTTCCTTCGTATTATGAAGGTTTCGGCATCCCGCCCCTGGAAGCGCTTTCCTGCGGCGCGAAAATCGTTATCGCCGCATCCTCGTGTCTGCCCGAAATTTACGGAAAAACAGCCCGCTATATCGATCCCTTTAACGCCGACATTGACCTGGAAGCCCTTTTGGCCCTGCCGGTAGAGCCGCCGGACAGGGTCCTGGCGGCGTATTCCTATGACGGGGCCGCCGCGAAGCTTCTTGACCTTATGCGGACCTTCACCCGCTGACGTTCGCCGCTGTTCCGCATTATCCTTGACCTTGTTCATTTTTCTTGATATAATAAAAGAAAATGAACAAGGAGTGAAAAGTATGTTAAAACGAAAAAGCGCCTGTTTCGGCGCGTTTCCGGTCATTGCGGCGCTTCTCTGCGGCCTGTTCTCCTGTAACGGTTCCAAAGCCGGACAGGACGACAGGCGCGTGGTTATCTATACCAGTACCGAAGATTTCCGGACCGAACACATGGAAGAGCTGATTAAGGCAAAATTTCCCGATTATGACATTGTTCCCCTGGAAAGGCTCTCCACGGGGAATCACGCAGCCAGGATCAAGGCGGAAGGCGCCGATACCGAGGCGGACATCATCCTGAATCTGGAGACAGGCTACCTGGACGCCCTCCAGGACAATTTTGCCGATCTTTCGTCTTATGATTTGTCGGCCTTCCTTCCCGAACTGGTTCCCGCCTCCAAAAAGTACCTGCCCTGGGACAAGTCTTCCGGCGCTATTGTCTTTAACCGCGAAAAACTTGACGGCCTGGGGCTTCCGGTTCCCGCTTCTTACGATGATCTGCTCAACCCGGCCTACAAGGGGCTTGTCTCCATGCCCAACCCCAAAAGTTCCGGCACCGGCTACATGTTTCTGGTAAGCCTTGTGAACGCCTGGGGAGAAGACGCGGCGTTCTCCTACTTTGACAGGCTCGCGGACAACATTCTTCAGTTTACCACTTCCGGCTCGGGGCCGGTCAACGCCCTGATTCAGGGCGAAGCGGCCATAGGCCTCGGCATGACGCTGACGGCGGTCCAGGCGATCAACAGCCGCGGGATACCCCTCGAGATGGTCTTCTTCGGGGAAGGGGCGCCCAGTATCACGACGGGTATGGCGATCATCAAGGGCAAGGACAGCCGGCCCATCGTCAGGGAAGTATTTGAATTTGCCATGACCACGCTGGCCGCCGAAGACAAGGAGCTTTATTGTCCCGAGCCGATTTTTAAGGATCAACCCAACGCCATTGCGAACTATCCCAAAAGTATTCCCTACGCGGATATGAGCGGCGTGTATGATCAGGACTTAAAGGCAAGGCTTCTGGAACGATGGAAGTACTAGCCAAGGATAAAATCTGGTATGGATAAACTTGAAGTAAAGCGTCTCGTGCGGGTTTTTAACAGACAGGAAGTATTGCACGGGATCAGCTTTACCGTACAGGACGGGGAATTTCTCTCCATCCTGGGGCCTTCGGGCTGCGGAAAGACCACCATACTCCGCATACTGATCGGGCTGCTCAAAGCCACTTCGGGGACCGTACTTAAGGACGGAGAAGACATTACCTGCCTGAAGGCCTCAAAGCGGAACATGGGCATCGTTTTTCAAAACTATGCCCTTTTCCAGAACATGACGGTTTTGGGAAACGTGGAATACGCCCTCAGGTTTCACCGGGATCTCAGGGGCGAAAGCCGCGCCCGGGCGGAAAGCATTATCGATCTGGTGGGCCTGACGGAGCATAGTTCCAAAAAACCCTACAAGCTGTCGGGGGGCCAGCAGCAGCGGGTTGCCATAGCCCGGACCCTGGCGATGAATCCCGAGATCATTCTCTTTGACGAGCCGATGTCGGCCCTTGACGCCGCCACAAGGCTTTCGTTACGGGAAGAAATCAAACGCATCCAGAAAAAGGTCCGTTCCACGATGATCTATATCACCCACGATCAGGAAGAAGCCTTTGCCCTCTCCGACCGCATTATGGTGATGAACCGGGGCCGCATACTCCAGATAGGCGCGCCGGAAGAAATCATCAAAAATCCGGCCGGAACTTTTGTCAAAGAATTCGTGAACGACAACCTTAAGCTAAAAATTGATTCCCTGGTAAAATACGTAAAAGTGGACAGCGGGCTTCCGTGAAAGCGGGTTTTCCGAAAGGGATACGGCGTATGCCGGCCGGATCGGCGGCGGTCAAACTGTTTCTGGGAGCCTTTTTGGCGGTTTCCCTGCTTGTTCCCCTGGGGGCCATGCTCCTTAACATGGCGGGAACCGATATTGCCGCCGTTGTCCGTTCGCCGCAATTCAGGGAGGCGCTGGGTCATTCGATCAATTCCGCCGGCGCGGCAACGCTTATCTCGATTACGCTGGCCTATCTTTTCGCGCTGGCGGTGCTCCGCAGTAAAATGCGTTTCCGCGGCGTTTTTGCCGTTCTGGGCACGGCGCCCATGCTGATCCCGTCGATTTCGCACGGTATGGGTCTTGTTATTCTGCTGGGGTCCAACGGTATACTCACGCGGCTCTTCGGCTTTACCCGTTCCATTTACGGCTTTAACGGCATTATCGCGGGCTCGGTGCTTTACGCCTTTCCGGTGGCCTTTCTGATGCTGGCCGATATTCTGGCCTACGAGGACGGCTCCCCCTACGAAGCGGCGGAAGTTCTGGGAATTCCCCGAACGAGCCAGTTTTTTTCCATCACCTTTCCTTACCTGCGCAAGCCGCTTATTTCGGTGGTCTTTGCGGTATTTACGCTGATCTTTACCGATTACGGCGTCCCCCTGATGATAGGCGGCCGTTACACTACCCTGCCCGTTCTGATGTATCAGGAAGTAATCGGCCTGCTCAATTTCAGCCGCGGCAGCGTTATCGGTTCTTTCCTTCTTGTACCGGCGCTGGCCGCCTTTCTCTTTGACCTTGCCGCCAGGGACCGCGGGAACCAGAGCTTTGTGACCCAGAAAAAAGCCGGCGCCGGCAGCCCGCCGGGGGATTGGGCCGCCGCGTTGTACTGTACTGTTGTCTGCGCCGTTATAATCCTCCCGCTGGTGATGTTCGCCGTACTCAGCTTTGTCAGCAAGTATCCCCAGGACATGTCGTTTTCCGCGGTCAATATTGCGCGAACAGTCAATATGGGCGCGGGAAGGTATCTGGCAAATTCGCTGATCATGGCGGCGGGGGTTTCCCTTTTGGGAACGGCGCTTTCGTATTTTACCGCCTACTTTACCGCAAGGACGCCGGGAAAATCATCTTCGTTTCTTCACCTTATTTCCATTACTTCTCTGGCCGTTCCCGGACTGGTGCTGGGTATTTCCTACGTGCTTTTTTTCAATGGTTCGTTTATATAAGTAAGCCTTGCCATGTTAATTCTTGTTAACATTATTCACTTTATGGCTTCGCCCTATCTTATGGCCTACAATTCCCTGGGCAAGATCAACGTCAATCTTGAAGATGTAGGCCTTACTTTGGGGGTACACCGTTTTTTTATCATCCGTGATGTTATTATTCCCCAGACAAAATTGACGATTCTGGAAATGGTTTCCTATTTCTTTGTCAACTCGATGATGACGATTTCGGCGGTATCTTTCCTCAGTACGGTACGCAACAAACCGGTTTCCCTGATGATTACCCACTTTGAATCGCAGCTCTTTCTGGAAGGCGCCGCCTTTGTATCCATACTTATACTGGGATGCAATTTAACGGTAAAACTGGCGGTATACGCGCTAAAGAGGTTCGGATGAGCATTTCCAGAACGCAGTTTGAAATTCTCGCCTTTTTGGAGCGCCTTCACCGGAACGGCGAAGTAAAAGGCGGCGGAATTACCCAGCGGGTTTTGGCAAAACAGACAGGGCTTTCCGTGGGCACGGTGAATAAGACCCTGACCCAGCTGGGCGAGGCCGCTTTAACGGAGAAAAACGCCAACACCATCACGTCCAGGGGCATTGAGGCCCTTGAGCCGTTTCGTGTCCGGCGGGCGGTATTTATCGCCGCGGGTTTTGGATCAAGGCTCGTGCCGATCACGCTTAATACCCCCAAGCCGCTGGTGCGTGTCAGGGGAACAAGGATCATCGACACGCTCCTCGACGCGGCAGCCGCCGCGGAAATCGAGGAAATCATCATTGTCCGCGGTTATCTGGGGGAACAGTTCGATCAGCTTCTCTACAAATATCCCTCCATTAAATTTCTCGAAAATCCTTTTTACAATGAATCAAACAATATTTCGTCGGCCATGTGCGTACGCTATATGTTAAAGAACGCCTATGTTCTTGAATCGGATCTTTACCTGAACAAGCCCGGCATAATCGCAAAATACCAGTATGCCAGCAATTATCTGGGCGTTCCCACCGATCTGACCGACGACTGGTGTTTTGAAACCCGCGGCGGCGTTATTTCCAAACTCAAGGTAGGCGGCCGGAACTGCCACCACATGTTCGGCATTTCCTACTGGAACGAAACCGACGGCGCCAAAATGGCAGGGCATATCAAGGCGGTTTACGAGATGCCCGGCGGCAAGGAACGGTACTGGGATCAGGTTGCTCTGGAATATTTTATTAAAGAGTATACTATTGAAGTAAGGGAATGTTCTTTCGATGACATTATCGAAATCGATACGTTTAAGGATCTGAAAAAGCTCGACCAGAGCTATGCGACATAGGGAATTTTATGCTTAACGTCCTCAATTTTTTTAATTTCCTTGTTATTTACCCGATTACCCAGATTATCGAGATTACCTATGTGCTGATCTATAAAGTTTTCGATAATCATGTCCTTGCCGTTCTGGGGGTCAGCGTCGCGGTTACCTTTCTCTGTCTGCCCCTGTATGTGGTGGCGGAAAAATGGCAGGAAACCGAGCGGAAAAAAGTCAGGTCGCTCAAGCCGGTCGTTGATGTCATCAAGGCTGTTTTTTCCGGTGATGAACAGTACATGATTTTATCGACCTATTACCGGCAGAACAACTATCACCCGATTTACGCCCTGCGCAGTTCCTTCGGCATACTGATCCAGATACCGTTTTTTCTGGCGGCGTATACCTACCTTTCCCGCCTGGAAACCCTTAAGGGGGTTTCGTTTCTTTTTATCCGCGATCTGGGCAGTCCCGACGCGTTTACCGCCCTGGGCGGCCTCAGCGTCAATATTCTCCCGATTCTGATGACGGCGATCAACTGCGCCGCGGGCGCCGTTTACACGAAGGGGCTCGGCGCGCGGGACAAACTGCAGGTCTACGGCATGGCGGCGGTGTTTCTGCTGGTTTTGTACAACTCGCCCGCGGGCCTTGTTTTGTACTGGACGATGAATAATATTTTTTCGCTGGCAAAAAATATTTTTTACCGGCTCAAGCATCCGCTGAGGGTCCTTTACGTCATACTCAGTCTTGCCGCGCTCGTGTTTATCTGTTATCTGCTTTTTGGAAATACCGGCGCGTTCAAAAAACGGCTTGTTTTAATCGGCGCGCTTTCCGTTATTTTTTTCGCCCCGCTTCTGGCGGCCGGCGGAAAAGCGGTTTACCGCTGTTTCCTGCTTCCCCTTTTTGCCGCCCCGCGGCAGCGCGGGGCGGTTTTCGCGCTCTGCTGTTTAAGCCTGGCCCTGCTTGCCGGCCTCTTTATTCCCTCGTCGTTAATCGCCTCTTCGCCCCAGGAATTCAGTTTTATTGATCAGTACGCGACTCCTTTCCCCTTTATTGTCAGTTCGCTTTTCCAGGCGCTGGGTTTTTTTTGTTTTTGGCCCCTGTGCATTTATTTTCTGTTTAACGGAAAAATCAAAACCATTCTTGCCCTGCTGTCCGCGCTTGCCTCTTTTTACGCGCTGGTCAACACCGTCGTCTTCCAGGGAGACTGGGGCAGTCTTTCCAACACCTTCGTCCTTCCCAACAACGGCATGCTGCGCGCCGGTACAATTGTGGTTCTGCTTAATCTTTTGTGTTTTGCCGGCCTTGCCGCCGTTTTCCTTTTTCTTTTCAGGAAAAACAAACTTTCCGCGGTTTCATCGGGATGCGCCGTTTTCCTTTTAACGCTGGTTTTATTTTCCGGCTACAATCTGATCAGGATTTATTCGGGCTTCAGGGATTTTGAAAACACGCGGGGAAACAGCGCGGAAATTCGTTCAATCGAGCCGGTCTTTTCCCTTTCCAGAGAGAAAAAGAACCTTGTTGTTTTTATGATTGACGGCGCGGTCAACGGTTATGTTGAGCCGATTTTTGCCGAACATCCGTTTTTACCGGAACAATTTGACGGTTTTACCCTGTACCCCAATACCGTTTCGTTTGGGTCCCATACCATTTTCGGCGCTCCCCCCTTATGGGGCGGATATGAATACACTCCCGCGGAAATGAACAGGCGGGACACGGTTCCCCTGGTAAGCAAACATAACGAAGCCCTGCTGCTGCTCCCCCGTATCCTGAGCGGGGCGGGTTTTCGGGTTACGGTAACCGATCCCTCATGGGCAAATTATTCCTATATCGCGGACACCACCATTTATCGGGATTATGACGGCGTCGAAGCCTTTAACACGATTAAACGCTACAGCAACATCTGGTACGAAAAGAATCATTTTGGCGGCAGGAAAATTATCGCGCCAAAAATTACGCGGAACGCCATTTGGTTTTCGTTTCTTAAAATCGCCCCGCCGTCCGCGCGGCAGATTCTTTACGACGACGGCTGGTACTGGGGGACCGATGATATGGGATCCACCCTGTCCGATTTTATCAACAACTACGCCGTCCTGGATTTTTTGCCGGAACTGACCCGTTATGATTCCCCCGAACCCCGGGCCCTGCTGCTTACCAACGAGCTTACCCACGAAAGCGCCTTTCTTGAAATTCCAGGCTACGTACCGGCGGAAGAGCCGGGTGACAAGGGCGGCGGCCCGTATTCCGCCAACGCCAGCTACCACAGTAACAGCGCTTTTCTTCTGCGTTTTGGCGAGTGGCTTGACGCGCTCAGAGAAAACGGGGTGTACGATAATACGCGCATCATTATCGTCTCCGATCACGGTTCCGGCGTCGGCGGCCTTCTTGCCGGCGCTCCTCTTGCCATTCCGGAGACAAACCGCGAAAGGGTTAACCCGATTTTACTGGTAAAGGACTTTAACGCCCATGGGGAACTGTCCCTGAACGGCAGTTTTATGACCAACGCCGATGTTCCCCTCCTCGCCCTGAAAGGCATTGTTGAAAAGCCGGTCAATCCCTTTACCGGCAAAATACTGGCCGAATCAAAATCGGGCGGGGCCCTTATAACAATCAACCACATACCTATGGCATACCAGCACGACAAGTACGTCTTTAAGATAAAAAAAGATCAATGGGTACTGGTCCGCGATAATATCCTTGAAGAAAACAACTGGAGACAGATAGAGCAATGACGCCGCTTTATATCGACCCCGGTACCGGCAGTATGCTCTTTTCCATACTGATTGGAGCCGCCGCTACCCTTTACTTTTTGGCCCGCGCCCTGATCATCAGGGCCAAAGTCTTTTTTTCGGGAGGCCGCGCTTCCGCCGGAAACGTACAACCCTATGTTATCTACAGTGAGGGTAAACAGTACTGGAGCGTGTTCAAGCCCATTCTCGATGAATTTGAACGGCGGGGGATTGATCTTGTCTATTACTGCGCCGCCGGCGATGATCCTGTTTTTGGCGAGGGTTACCGTCATATAAAAGCCGAAGCAATCGGAGAGGGGAACAGGGCTTTCGCCCGCCTTAATTTTCTTTCGGCCGATTTTGTCCTTATGACCACTCCCGGCCTTGACGTCTACCAGCTCAAACGTTCCAAATCGGTAAAGCATTATTCGCACATAAATCATTCCCCCACCGACCTGGTATTTTACCACATGTTCGGTATCGATTATTTTGATTCAATACTGCTTTCAGGATCATACCAGGAAAAAGAACTTCGGGAACTCGAGGCGCTGCGGCGCCTTCCCGCCAGGGAGCTTGTTACCGCCGGCTGCACCTACCTTGATGTCTTCGCCGAGCGCCTTAAGGAAATCCCCGATGAAGGGGAGCGCCCCTTTACCGTGCTGGTTTCTCCTTCCTGGGGGGCTTCGGGGCTGCTGAGCTGTTACGGGAAGAGACTGCTGGATCCTCTGGTCAAAACCGGCATGCGCATTATCATACGGCCGCACCCCCAATCGGTAAAATCGGAGGCGGCCCTTCTGGAAGAACTTGCAAAACGCTACGGGGGCGATAAAAACGTCAGCTGGGATTATGAGCGGGATAATCTTTATTCGCTTAAAAAAGCTGATATTATGATCACCGACTTTTCGGGCATCATTTTTGATTATATTTTTCTTCGCGACAGGCCGGTACTTTATGTGAATCAGAGTTTTGACTTTCGTCCCTATGACGCCTGGTTTATAAGCGGAAAAACCTGGCAGTTTTCCGCCATGGAGGAATTCGGCATCGAGCTGCGGGAGGAATTTTTTGAAACGATAGGCGACGTCATTAAATCCGCCTCGGACAGCCCCGCCTTAAAGGCGGCCCGCCGGCGGGCCAGGGAAACCGCCTGGCAATACCGGGGAGAAGCGGGTAAACGCGCCGCGGACTATATGATTTCCGTCGTCAACAGGGCATAATACAGGCATGATCATACGATCAAAGGCGCCGCTGCGGCTGGGACTGGCGGGCGGCGGTTCCGACATTAAAACATATTACGACCGTTATGGCGGCCACGTTCTTAACGCCGCCATCGGCATGTACGCGTACTGCATTCTGGAAAGCGCCGATGACGGCCGCGTACTTTTCAGGGCCGCCGATCTGGAAATCGAAGAGACATACGGCGCGGAAGGCGTCCTGCCCACGAATAATCCGCTGATGCTTCACACGGGGATTTATAACCGAATCGTGCGCGATTATAACGGCGGCGCGCCGCTTTCCCTTCGCATGATCACGTACAGCGACGCGCCCGCGGGATCGGGGCTGGGATCTTCTTCAACACTGGTCGTGGCGATCATCAAGGCCTACACGGAATACCTTAGTCTTCCGCTTGGCGAGTACGACATCGCGTCCCTCGCCTGTACCATTGAGCGCGTTGATCTGGGACAGGCGGGGGGCAAGCAGGATCAGTACGCGGCAACATTCGGCGGCTTTAATTTTATGGAATTTTATAAAGGCGAACAGGTTATCGTGAATCCCCTGCGTCTTAAGCGCTGGATCCGGAACGAACTTGAAGCGTCCCTGGTGCTCTTTCACACCGGCGTTTCCCGCGACAGCGCCAACATCATCAGCCAGCAAATTGCCGATACGGCAAACGAAAAACCGGCCGTCGTTGAAAGCACCCACGAAGTAAAACGCCAGGCCGCGCTGATGAAGGAAGCCCTGCTCAGGGGCGATTTCAGGGAATTTTCCCGCTGTCTTCTTGACGGATGGCGGGCCAAGCGGAACATGGCGGCCTCGATTACCAATGATTTTTTGGACGGCCTGTACCGGTATGTTCTGGATAACGGGGCGGAGTCGGCAAAAATTTCGGGCGCGGGCGGCGGCGGCTTTATGATGATCTACACCGATCCCTCAAAGCGTACCGGCCTTATCCGCGCGCTCAAAAAGAAAGACGGCATCGTGCTGACGCCGGGCTTTACCGAGATCGGAACGCAGGCGTGGCGTTTGTGATTCGCAAAACAAAGATGAAGACCGGCGAGGTGAAGTGTGAATGTCATTCGCATTACCGAATTGATTGAAAAGTATCCGGTTTTGGCGCCCTGCGCCGATTCGGTGGCGGCCGCGTACAAGGCCCTTGAAGCCTGTTTTACTTCCGGCGGCAAGCTGCTTACCGCCGGTAACGGGGGAAGTTCCGCCGACGCCGGCCACATTGTCGGCGAACTGATGAAGTCGTTTACCCGCAGGCGGCCGCCCCTGGCTTCTTTTACCGAAGCGCTGCGCGCCGGCGGCGGGGAACGGAACGCCGCGTACGCGCAATACCTCTGCGATTCCCTGCAGCGGGGCCTTCCCGCCATCGACCTTGGCGCCCATACGGCCCTGATCACCGCCTGCGTTAACGACATAGGCGGCGAAATAATTTATGCCCAGCAGCTGTTTAATTACGGCAATGCCGGAGACGTTTTTGCCGCGATTTCAACTTCAGGAAACGCGAAAAATTTAATCTATGCCCTGCTTACCGCGCGGGTCAAGGGAATTAAAACCGTCGCCCTTTTGGGGGGCTCGGGCGGGATCATGAAAGATTACGCCGACATCGCTATCGTGGTTCCCGAAACGGAAACCTACAAGGTGCAGGAACTGCACCTTCCCGTTTACCACACTCTTTGCCTGATGCTCGAGGAACATTTTTTTCCGTGAAGACCGTGATCATGGCCGGCGGCAGGGGAACGCGCCTTGCGCCGGTAACCGGCGATGAACTGCCCAAAGCTATGGTTCCGCTTTTGGGAAAGCCCCTGCTGGAATACCAGAGCGCGGCCCTAGTACGCAACGGCCTTGGCGATATTATTATCGCGCTGGGACATCTGGGCGGCGTTATCAAAAAACATTTTGGAAACGGCCGCGCCTTTGGCTGTACCATTTCGTATTACGAAGAAACGGAACCCCTGGGGACCGCCGGCGCCCTCTATCAAATCGCGGACCGTCTGGGCGACGAATTTTTATTGATCAACGGCGATATTCTTTTTGACGTGGATTTTTCGCGGATGATCGCGTTTCACCGGTCGAGGGCCGCTTTCAGCGGCGGGACCGTCACGCTGGCGGTTCATCCGAACAATCATCCCTTTGACAGCGCCCTTATTGAAAGCGGCGCCGGCGGCAGGGTGACGGCGTGGCATAACAAGGAAGATCGCGCGCCGGAAAAACAAAACGCCGCGAAGAATCACTATTACCGGAACAGCGTAAACGCCGGCCTTCACCTTATTTCGAAAAAGGCGCTGCTTTCCATAAAACCGCAGGGCGGCAGGGTTGACCTTGACCGCGAGGTTTTACAGCCGCTCGCCGCCGCCGGGCGGCTCTACGCCTACCACACCCCCGAGTACATAAAAGACCTGGGAACGCCGGAGCGCTACGAACAGGTCCGCGCCGACGCGCAATCGGGACTCCCCGCCTCCCGTAATCTGGGCAAAAAACAGCGGGCTGTTTTTCTTGACCGCGACGGAACCATTAACGCCTTTAACGGTTTTATTACCAGGGCGCGGGATCTTGCCCTGCTCGACGGCGCCGCGGAAGGCATCGCGCTCTTAAACCGCGCCGGCTGGATGGTGATCGTCATTACCAACCAGCCGGTGATCGCGCGGGGCGAAGCAAGTCTGGAGGAATTGGAGCAAATTCACAACAAGATGGAAGAAGATTTGGGCCGCGGCGGCGCCTATGTGGACGACATTTTCTTTTGTCCCCATCATCCCGACGGAGGTTTTGCCGGGGAACGGGCTGAATACAAGGTCGACTGCCCCTGCCGCAAGCCCAAACCGGGGCTTATCCTTAAAGCGGCCGAACAATACAACATTGATACGGCCGCCTCCTGGATGGCCGGCGACGGTGAACGCGACATGCTCGCCGGCCGCGCGGCGCGCTGCCGGACGGCGCTGATCGCGAAGGAGCGGCCGGCGAAAAATGATTTTGGCGCGGATATTGTCGTTCCCGATCTGATTTCCCTTGCCGCGCGCTTAACAAACGATGCTATTACTTTACATTGACCCGGGTACCGGAAGCGCTCTTTTCTCCATACTGATAGGCGCGGCGGCCACTCTCTATTTTCTGGGCAGGGCCCTTTTAATCAGGCTCAAGGTTTTGCTTTCAGGGGGCAAGGCAAAATTTATCGCCGCCCACCCCATTGTCATTTACAGTGAGGGCCCGCAATACTGGAATTTATTCCGGCCCGTTCTGGACGAACTGGAAGCGCGGGAAAAGAAGGCGCTCTTTCTTACTTCCGCCGCCGATGATCCCGTTTTTGACGCGGCGTACCGGCACATAAAAAGCGAATATATCGGAGAGGGAAACAGGGCTTACGGCCGCCTTAATATGATGCAGGCCGTCGTCTGCATGATGACGACGCCCGGTCTTGACGTTTACCAGCTCAAACGATCACGGCTTGTCGGGCGTTACGTTCATCTGCTCCACGCCCTTACCGATCCGGCCATGTACCGTCTGTTCAGTCTTGATTATTTTGACACGGTTCTTTTGACAGGCGATTACCAGATACGGGATACGCGGCGTCTTGAGCGGCTGCGGCAGCTTCCCGAAAAAGAACTCATTACCGTCGGCTGTACCTATCTGGATGAATTTGCCGCGGAGCTCAAGAAGCTGCCGCCGCGCGAGGCGGTTTCGCCGGAACAGAACGGCCTGTTTACCGTGCTGGTTTCTCCTTCCTGGGGCCCTCAGGCCCTGCTCTCCCGCTTTGGGGAGCGCCTCCTCGATCCGCTGGCGGCAAGCGGATGGAACATTATCGTACGGCCTCACCCCCATTCAAAAAAAGTGGAAGGGGCCGCAATCGAAAAACTGCGGGAGCGTTACCGGGACAACGGCAGGATCAGATGGGATTACGAACGGGAGAATATTCACGCCCTTTCACGCGCCGACATTATGATTTCGGACTTTTCGGGCATTATTTTTGATTACAGTTTTCTTTTTGACAGGCCGGTGATCTATGTGAGGCAGGGCATGGACCTGCGCCCCTACGACGCCGACGATCTGGGCGGGCGCGCTCTTGACGAACTGTGGCAGTTCAGAAGCCTCAAAAAATTCGGCGTCGAGTTAAAAGAAGAAAACCTTGCGGACATCGTCTGTCTGGTAAAAGAAGCCGCGAATAACGCCGGCTTGCGGGAAGCGCGGCAGGAGGCGGGCGAAGAGTCCTGGCAGCACCGCGGCGAAGCGGCCAAACGTATCGCGGATTATCTTGTTGAAATCTGCAAGGAATTTTCGGCGGAAACATAATGAATATAACGGATATGCTCTACACGCTTATTGTCTTTCCGCTTGAAAAGATACTCGAGATAAGCTTTATAACCTTCAGGCGGCTTTTGAGTTCCGGCTGGGCGCTGATCGGAATCAGCGGCGTCATCACCCTGCTGACGCTGCCGCTCTATCTTGTCGCCGATAAATGGCAGCGCGTTGAAAGAAAAACCGCCGCCAGGCTTAAAACAAAAGCCGCCAAAATCAGGGCGGTTTTTTCGGGGGACGAACAGTACCTGATCCTTTCCACCTATTACCGGCAAAATCATTACCACCCCATCTATGCCCTGCGTTCTTCCCTGGGTCTTTTGGTGCAGATTCCCTTTTTTATCGCCGCGTATCATTACCTTTCCCGCGCGGCGGTTTTGAAGGGGGAATCTTTTTTCTGGATCGACAATCTGGCCGCGCCCGATGTTTTTTTTCCTTCTTTCCCCGCGTTCCATCTGCTCCCCGTTCTGATGACGCTTTTTAACGCGCTTTCCGCGGTGATTTATACGCGGGGTTTTCCCCTGCGGGAAAAATTACAGCTTTACGCCGCCGCGGCGGTTTTTCTGGTTCTGCTCTACAACTCGCCTTCCGCGATGGTGCTCTATTGGACGATGAACAACGTATTTTCGCTGCTAAAAAATATCATACAAAAATGCAAACGGCCCCTTCATATTCTCTATGTACTGCTTTGCGTCCTTGCCGCGGCCATTGACCTCTATCTTTTCGTATTTTTCAGTTCCGGCTATTACACGAAACGTATTTTACTGGCGGCCGTTGTATCAAGCGTTTTTTTCGCGCCGTTCTTTCTGCGCGGCGCGAAGGCGCTTGAACAAATTTTCAAACGCAGATCCCTCGCGGCGGTTTTGGACTGGAAAACATTTGCCTTCTCCGCGCTTATTCTCTTTCTCTTCGCGGCCCTGGCCGTCCCTTCTTCGCTCATCGCCTCTTCGGTACAGGAATTTTCGTTTTTGGGCGGGCAGGATTCTCCGCTGCCCTATCTTTTTCAGACCGCGCTGCAGGGAGCGGGTTTCTTTTTGTTGTGGCCTTTGGCGGTCTTTTTTCTGTTTTCCCCGCGGATAAGAGCCTTTCTGGCGGCCGCCCTTACGCTGTTCGCCGTTTTCGCCCTTGCCGACGCCTATCTGTTTCCGGGGGATTACGGTTTTCTCACGATTTCCCTGGGCCTCTCAAACGCGGTCTTTAAAAATTCGCCCCTGTCCCTGTTTCTTCAAATAACGGCGATACTGGCGCTGTGCGCGCTTTTCTTTTTTCTCCTGTTCCGCGCCCACCGGCGTTTTTTGCTGGGCCTGCAGGTCATACTGATTTTGGCCCTGACGCTGCTTGCGTCATTTAACTTCGTAAAGATCGGGCGTGATTTTTTGACCGTGGCTGATGCGGCGGCGGCAAATAAGGAGGAAAGCTACCGGCATCTGTTTCGATTTTCCGCTTCTCCCCAGGGCCGGAACGTGGTTATACTCATGCTCGACAGGGCCATTTCGGGATACGCGGGCGAAATTTTCAGGGAATACCCCGAACTGGAAGCGGCTTTTTCCGGATTCATCCGCTATCCCAACTGTGTTTCGTTCGGCCCCATTACCCTCTTTGGAGCGCCGCCCCTTTTTGGCGGATATGAATATACGCCAGGGAAGCTTGCAATAAGCGACGGCCGGCCCCTCGTGGAAAAACACAATGAGTCCCTGCTGATGCTGCCCCGTCTTTTTTCGGAGCACGGCTATGAGGTAAGCGTTACCGATCCCACCTGGGCCAATTACAGCTGGAAACCGGATCTCAGCATCTATAACGGGTATCCCGGCATACAGGCGCAAAATATTATCGGCCGCTATTCCTCGGACTGGCTGCGGAAAAACCCCGACGCCAAAGTCTTTGACGCGCCGGCCTTTCTTAAAAAGAACCTGATACTTTTTTCTTTCTTTAAGGCGGCGCCGCCCTTTCTGCGCTTTTTTGTGTATGACGACGGCAAGTGGCTTTCCAATATTATCGATTCCGCGGAAAACGAAATGCCCCTTGTCACCCTGGATGAATTTACCGCTCTTGATTATCTTCCTTTGCTGACGAAAATCGACAGGGAAAATTTTAACAGTTTTGCGGTGATTGTAAACCAGCTTACCCACGAGCCGGCGATTATCGATCCGCCCCTTTCCGTTAAACAGGGCCCCCGTTCCGCCTCGCCGGATTATCAGGTCAACGTCGCGGCGCTGACGCTCCTTGCCAGGTGGTTCACCAAACTGCAGAATGAGGGGGCATGGGACAACACGCGCATTATCATTGCCGCCGATCACGGCTGGAACCTGTCCGATATGCCCTTCAATTTTCACCTTCCCTCGGGTGAATCGCTCATGGCCTATAATCCCCTCTTTATGGTAAAGGATTTTAACGCCTCGGAGCCTTTGGCCGTCGACGGCGCTTTTATGACCCACGCCGATACCGCCGCGATCGCGGTTGACGGAATTATCACCGGCGCGCGTAATCCCTTTACCGGCGCGCCCATTGTAACGGCAAAAGAAGACGGCGTCACAATCACCACCTCGCACCGGTGGAGTCCCGATCATCACCACCGGGATAATTTCCGAATCGAAGACGATCAATGGCTCCACGTCAGGGACGATATTTTTAATCCCGGCAACTGGACGCGGGAGAAGCCGAGGTGAATATAGCGGTCCTGCTCTACAATCTGCTGATCTTTCCCCTGGTCATGGTCATCGACCTTTCCTATGTGGTCGTGGAACGTATTTTCCGCAGCCAGGGCATTGCCGTTATAGGCGTGGGAATAGTCGTCAGCGCGCTCACGCTTCCCCTCTACATCGTCGCTGAAAAATGGCAGACAATCGAACGTGATAAAATCAAATCGCTTAAACCGGTAGTCGATGTCATCAAAGCTGTTTTTTCTGGCGACGAACAGTACATGATTCTTTCGACCTATTACCGGCAGCAGCGGTATCATCCCGTTTATGCCATGAGGAGCACCTTTGGCCTTTTGATTCAGGTCCCCTTTTTTATCGCCGCCTATTCATACCTTTCACGGTTAAAGCTGCTGGAGGGCGAGAGTTTTTTCCTGATTTCCAATCTTGCCGCTCCCGACGGCCTTCTGCGTATAGGATCGCTTTCCTTTAACGCGCTCCCCGTTCTGATGACGGCCCTCAATATACTGGCGGGTTTTATCTACACGCGGGGCTTTCCGCTCAAAGACAAGGTCCAGCTTTACGGAATGGCGGCGGTATTCCTCGTATTGCTCTACGCATCTCCTTCCGGCCTGGTACTGTACTGGACGGTGAACAACGCAATCTCCCTTATAAAAAATATCCTTCTAAAGATAAAATTTTCCCGCAGGGCCGCGTACGTTCTGTTTGCGCTGGCGCTGGTTTTTATCAACTATGTGGTCCTCTTTGGAATACAGGTGTCCCGCCCCAAACGGGTGTTTTTTGTCTTCGCAAGCGCTTTCGCGCTTGTTTTGCCCTTTTTGCCCGCGCTGCTAAAAACACTCAAAACCAAAGTAAAAAAATATTACCATGATTTTTCCGTCTTTGGCTTTTCAGTTTTACTTTTTTCCTGTATCATCCTTGTATTTCTTGCGGGACTGATCATTCCCGGCTCAACAATAGCTTCAAGCGTCGAAGAATTTTCTTTTTTGGAAGGCCGCGCCTCTCCCCTGCCGTTTCTCGCCATTACCTTTGTCCAGGCTTCCGGCGTATTTTTGGTTCTGCCGGTCTGTGTTTATTTTCTCTTCGCGCCCGTGATACGCAAGGGCATTTCCCTTTGCTTTTTTTTCTTCGCAATAACGGCCGTGATTAA
Source organism: Treponema sp. (assembly GCA_031283575.1). Classification (GTDB taxonomy): domain Bacteria; phylum Spirochaetota; class Spirochaetia; order Treponematales; family Breznakiellaceae; genus JAIRYT01. Next base: position 18,336 of record JAITBL010000265.1, read on the forward strand.
CTACTTTCTTTTTCCCAGCGATTACGGGTTTTTACGACTGACCATGTATTTTTCCCAGGGCCCCGACTATAATATTCCGCCGGGCCAATTCTTTCTTAACCTTCTTGCCGTTACCGCCGTATTTTCCGTCATGCTTTTTATCGCGCGCAAAAACAAATTTGTTTTTAGAACCCTGCTGCTTGTCGTCATGCTCGCCTCGTGCGGGCTTGGACTGCTCAACATTTATTTAATACAGAGAGACTTTGCCTCTGCCGCCGTCGTGGATCGCGAAGGCGAAGCGGCGCCCGAACATTTTTTTCGTTTTTCCAAAACAGATCCCAATGTTCTTGTTATCATGATGGACAAGGCGGTGGGCGCTTTTGCCGCGCCCGTATTTGAGGAAAAACCGGAACTTGCCGAATCGCTCAGCGGTTTTACCTGGTATCCCAATTCCGTTTCCTATTCAACCTACACACTCCTTGGGGCGCCTCCCCTTTTTGGCGGTTACGAGTATACGCCGCGGGGAATAAACGCGAGGCCCGATGTAACCCTGCGCGACAAGTATTTTGAAGCCGAAAGCCTTCTCGTTTCACTATTTACTGGCGCGGGCTACAGCGCCTCCCTGAGCGATCTTCCTTACAGCGATCTGAAACGCATGACGGAAAGGTATGACGTAAAAGCCGATAATTTTCTGGGCAATTTTACCGCTTCCTGGCTTGAGCGGCATCCCCAGGTAAGCGTTGTTTCCATCAGGGATATTCTTTCCAACAAGCTTGTCCGTCTTTCGTTTTTTAAAATTATGCCGCCTTTTTTCCGCATTTATTTTTATGACGAGGGAGACTGGCTCAGTCTTATAGGATGGAAGGGCGCGGAAGGCCGCGGGGAATTGACGCTGGACACGGTAGACAATTTGGCCCTGCTTGACGCGTATCCCGCGTTGACCTATGCCGACGAAGGCAGGGGCGGCCTTAACATCGCGGTAAACCTGCTTACCCACGAATCGGCATGGTTTCAGTACCCCGGCTATACCGAAAGTTCCCGTGTTACCGACACGGGAAACGGCCCCTGTTCCGATGATCCTGTTTATCACGTCAACATGAAGGGCTTTCTTGGATTGGCAAAGTGGTTTGACAAACTTAAAGCGGAAGGCGTTTACGATAATACCAGAATTATCATTGTCTCTGATCACGGCGACTTTATTGAAAGCAGCCCCCGGGAGGGTTTTGACAAGTACCAGTTCAACTGCCTCTTGATGGTAAAAGATTTTAACGCCCGGGGTCCTCTGGCGGCCGACAATACTTTTATGACCAACGCCGACACAGCCCTGATTGCCGTTGAAGGCGTCATTCCCCGGCCGCGCAATCCTTTTACGGGAAAGGAACTGAAGCCCGACAAGGCTTCCGGAATTGACATCTGTAACATGCGCTTGAGTGATTTTAACGATCACGGCGCCTACACCTACAGGATTCCCCCCGATCAATGGCTCCACGTCAGGGACGATATTTTTAATCCCGGCAGCTGGAAAGCGGAAAAATGAACGTCGCCGTTGACTGCCGTTACCTTGGCGACGGAAGCGGGATAGGAGTGTACCAGCGGGAAACGCTGCCTTTTTTTTTACTGTCCCCGCATCGTTTTACGCTTTTGGGAAATCCCCAAATGATCGAAACCTTTACCGCCGGTATAGAGGCGAACGAAAAACCCGCCGTACTGCCCTTCGCGGCAAAGCCCTTTTCGCTCGGGGAAAACGCGGCTTTATTTTCAAAGGCCGTTTCGGCGATCAACGCGTGCGACTGTTTTTATTCCCCGTATTTTGCCGTTCCCCGCGGCATTAAAGTTCCCGTTTATACCACGATCCACGATATTATTTTTCCCGATATGAGGGAACTTTGCGGCAGGGCGGGACTGGCGGCGCGGATGTACTTTTACCGCCGCGCGGCGCGGCTTTCGACGACGATCTTTACCGTTTCCGCTTTTTCCCGCGGACGCCTTGAACACTGGCTCCCCCTTGAGGGAAAGCGCGTCGTAGTAAGCTATAACGCCGCAAAGTCCTGCCTGACGCAGACGCCGGCAAAAATTCACGCCAAAAAGCCTTTTATTATTTTTGTGGGCAACATCAAAAAACATAAGGGCCTCAAAACGCTGCTCTCCGCCTTTGACCGCGCCCGCGCGCGGGGACTGCGGGAAACGCTCGTGATCGTGGGGAACGTAAAAAACTTTCGAAGCCGCGACAGGGAAACAATCGCCCTGCTGAAAAAAGCCGCGGCGCCTTCCGCCGCGGGCAGGGATTCCCCGCCGGACAGCGGCGTCTCTGAATCAGCCATAAGCTTTTCCGGCTTTATCAGTGACGAGCGGCTCAAGGACCTGCTGGCCGAAGCGAGCCTTTTGGTTCAGCCCTCGCTTTACGAGGGCTTTGGCTACCCTCCCCTCGAAGCGATGACGGCGGGAACAGCGGCCCTGATTTCGGACATTCCCGTATTCAGGGAAATTTACGGCGGCTTTCCGGTGACTTTTTTCAGGGCCGGCGACAGCGATGATCTGGCGGAAAAGCTTTTGCTCCTTCTTAAAGACGGGCCGCCCGCGATTGCGCTTACCCCCGCGCAAAAAAAAACGTATACTTTTAAAAGGACCGCGGGAATAATTCTGGACGAAATCGAAAATTCGGCCCGCTTAAAAACACAAGAAAGATGAAAGTCGCGATTATTCACTACTGGCTTGTCAATATGCGGGGGGGCGAAAAAATGCTCGAGGCCCTGCTGGAACTTTATCCCGAAGCCGACATCTATACCCATGTCTACGATCCTTCTGCGGTCTCCGAAACAATACGTAAACACAATGTGTATACCTCATATATACAAAAACTGCCGTTCGCAAAAAAACTCTATCAAAAGTATATGCCGCTTATGCCCAACGCCCTCAAAGAATGGAATTTACAGGCTTACGGCCTTGTCATTTCCAGTGAGGCGGGGCCGGCAAAAGGCGTCGTTCCCAATCCCCTCGCCTACCATATTTGTTACTGCCACAGCCCCATGCGTTACCTCTGGGACATGTACCACGAATACTTTCGGAACGCGGGGCCTGTCACCCGTTTTTTTATGAAGCGCCTTATACCCGCCCTGAGGATATGGGACCTAAACTCGGCCAATATGGTAGACCGCTTTATCACCAATTCTTCGTATGTGGCGCGCCGCATTGCCCGCTATTACCGGCGTGAAGCGGCGGTCGTGTACGGTCCCGCCGACATACAGCCCTATCTGGCGCTTGAAAGGGAACCCGGCGACTTCTATCTGTTTTTCGGACAGCTGGTCAATTACAAGCGGGCGGACCTTGCCGTCGAAGCCTGCGTCCGCTCGGGACGGAAGCTCGTAATAGCCGGCTCCGGTTCCAAAAAAGATCTGGCCCGCCTCAAAAAACTCGCCGGCGGCAGCGCCCTGGTCAGCTTTAAGGGACGAATCAGTGATGAGGAAATTCGTTCGCTTTATTCACGGGCAAGGGCGCTGATCTTTCCCGGAATCGAAGATTTGGGCCTTGTCCCCATCGAGGCGAACGCCGCGGGATGTCCCGTGATCGCCTATCGCGAGGGCGGCGCCGTCGACACCGTCAGGGAAAACGTAACCGGCATATTTTTTGACGAACAGACGGCGGATTCGCTGCAAGAGGCCCTCGATCGCTTTGAGCGCACGGACCTTTCGCCGCGCGGCGCTTTTACCCGCCACGTCGCGCAATTTTCGCGCGAAGCTTTTAAAGACAGGGTAAAAATCATTATCGAAGAACGCAGGCGGATTTAAGGGGAGACCTTAAATCCAAAAGACGCAATCAGCCAGGTCGCGCCCGGATACTCGCCGGTACTGCCTGAACCCGTATAATACGAAATAACCGCCCCCGCCTCTCCGAACACTTCAACAGGAAGATCCCTGAAACGGTATCTTCCCCCCGCCTTGACGATGTGCATCCACTGATACGCTCCGTCGTGTAAAAAATCCTTTTCAAGTATTTTTTTGCTGCTCCGCCCTTCAGGGTCCAGCTCGGACCGGTAATTACTCCCGTCTACCTGCCTGCTCCCGTGATCCGCGCCGTGCCTGACAAGCTGGTACTGGACGTGCGCTCCGGCGCGCGTAAAGGGCCGCGTTTCGACGCGCACCAAAATCTCGTCCGCGTTCGGCGGAAGGTAATAGCCCAGGCCCGCCCCGTTGTTCGTGTAAGCCGTGTCCCGCGCGTGAGCGGGATCGGATCCTCCGGAATCGTACCACGGCGCAAAAATGCGCTGGTGGGTGTAGGTATAGGGTTCTATCTTTGTGTAACTTAAACGCAGCTCGCCGAACGGAAGAAAAGGCAGCGCGGCCCTGAGTCCCGCCTGAAAAGCGAACATCTGACGGTCCAGCTGAAAGAGTTTGTCGAGGTCGCCCACATAAATTTCATCCATAAAAAAAGAAAACCAAAGGCTTCCCCGGCCGGGAATTTGCCCCCTGATGTTAAAGTAGGCGCCCATGTTGTCGTAATCGCCTATATTGTTTTGATAGAGAAAATTATTGTTAATGGGGAAAATGTACCCGAGTTCAAAGCGCTTGGGCCACACGACGGTACTGCCCACATCCAGGTGAAAATAGTTTTTATAGTTGAATTCCATCTGTTCTATGGAAAAAGCGTTTTGGCTGTTCCACGCGGAACCCAGGCCGTCGAAGTTGTAGTATTCAAGAATACCCGTCAAAGTTGAAAAGGCAAACCAGGGCCTGGGGTTAAAACTTGCCTCCAGCCCCAGAAAGGGCTGGGCGTTGGCGTTAAAGACAAGGCTGCCGCCTTCGGCCATGGCGCCCCATTCGCGCCTCATGCGGCCGAAACGGATTTGCAGGGCGCTGTCAAAGGCGTCGCCGGCAATTTCGGACTGAACGCTGTAGCCGAGCCCGCGGTTCTGGGGCCACTTTTCCCTCATCCCCGCGCTTCCGCCGGCGCCGAACACAAAGGCGTCCCAATCCTTGTGGAAGGTATAGGGAAACGAAGTGACCGGTTCGCTTGTCGTCGTGATTTCTTCGTTTTTGTAGGGACCGGTCGTCGGCAGATTCGCGTTTTTGTAATACGTGTTGTATTCTCCCAATTTCTCCACCGGAGCGCGGATAAAACCCGCCGAAGCGTCGAGGGCGAACGAAAAATGATCCCCCGCGTCTCCCTGCGCGTTAAACGAAAGCCAGTCGTTGGTTCCCCAGCGTTTTTTCTTCTCCTTCACCTCATACGCGCCCGAAAAAAACGTCTTGAGGCGGAAACTCATATCCCCCCTGAAAGCGCTTTCTCCGCCGCCAAAACCGTAGGAGAGGCGGGAAAGATCAAGCCCGGGTTCCGCGCGGGCAAAACGTTCCAGAGTTTCCAGAATGATTTCCCGCTCCACAGCCTTGAGGGTTCCCGCGCGTTCGGAATCAAGAATGCTCCGCAGGGCCCTTTCAACCTGTAAACGGGTATAGGGTTTTACGAGCGGGAGGGGATCGAGGAGGCCGCGCAGCTGGGCGCTTTCGAGCACATAGTAAACCGGATCTTCCACCGGAACCGAAACGTGGTTTTGGGCAAAAACCGCGCTCAACCCGGAAAACAGAAGCGCCGCAAATAAACAGAGAGTTACCTTTTTTCGCATTATTATGGTAGTATAGAAAATGATGAAAGTACGGTCAAGTATGGGGGTTTTCCTCTTTATTGCGGCGGCGGCGGCTTTGGCGGCCCTTCCCCCCCAGCTCATGGCGCCGAGCGGCCACTGGGTCTATGACGCCCTTGCGGAGCTTTCCGCCGAAGACAGGCGGGTTTTCTTTGACGACTCCATGGTCACCGTTGAACAGGTTTCCCGTTTCCTCGACGAAATCGACCCCGCCGTCCTCTCGGACAACGGCCGCGAAACCTACGACGCCCTTGGGCGCTGGATCACTTCTTCGGCGGGCGTGGGAATCAATTCGGATATTATGACGCTCAATCTGGACGCCGAGGCCAATCCCGAATTCTACTATAAAAGCAGCGAGGACGTTCCCTGGATTTACAATTACCATGAACGCAATCCCCTTTTGCTTTTCAGGCTGACCATGGGAATGGGAGACTATCTGGCCGCCGAAGCGGATCCCTATCTGGGCCAAAACGAAAAAAGCGCCGAGCGCCATGACGTGCGCGTCAATGTTCCCTACGAGCCGGTTGCCCAGTTCGACATTCACTTTCCCAGCCGCGCCTACCTTTCCGCCGGCGCAGCGCTGGGCAAAGCGTCCGGCGTTAATTTCGCCATAGGTCTGGGGGACGATTTTATGGGCCGCACCGAAACGGGGAGTATCATACTTTCCGAATATCTAAAACGGGTTACCTACGCCCAGCTTACCCTGTACTCGCCGCTCCTCAAGTATACCGCCGAGGTTTCCCAGCTCGAGGTAAACAAATACCAGTACATGCACTATATTACCGTGCGCCCCTTCAAGATTTTTTCGATAACCCTCAGCGAGGGGGTCATGGTAAACGCCCCGCTTGAGCTGCGCTTTCTCAATCCCTTTACGATTTTTCACAGCCATGAGGCGTACAAAACCTACGGCGGATACAACAAAGATCTTGGACACTCTAAAAGCGACTCCGACGCGGATGATTATTACGAAAAATACGGGGGAAGCCGCATCGGATCGTTTTTTGGAATGAAGGTGGAACTGCGGCCGATACGTTCCCTGCGGCTTTACGGACTTTTCGCGATGAATCAGTTCCAGCTGGGCATTGAAAAAAGCGAATGGGACGATCTTGCCCCCAACGCCATGGCGTTCCAGGCGGGAACGGAACTGACGTTTCCCTTCAGGCGGGGCTATCTTAACCTGGGGCTTGAGGGAGTTTACACCCAGCCTTACATGTACGTCCTGTGGGATAAAAAGTGGTCCTTCTACAAGGAAGCGTACGAAGTCGACAACACGACGGTGCGTTACTGGACGGGAAGCCCCTTTGGTCCCGACACGATCGCCGGCACGGTTTGGGCGGGCTATAGTGAACGCGAACGCTTTTCGCTCAAGGCTTCCTTTACCCTCGCCGCCCAGGGAAAGCGATCGGGCCTCGAAATTTTCGACACAGACGCTTACCGGCCCACTCACGCGGTATACGATGTAACGCGGCCGCCGACAGGGATTCCCCAGTATACCTTTACGGGAAGGCTTTCGGCTTCCGTCTCTCCCCTGCGCTGGCTTACCCTGTCGCTCAATCCGGGGTACCGTTATGTGGTGAATTCCGGCCATGATCCGGAAAAAAACGCCGGAGGGTTTGAAGCGGCGTTTAGCGCCCGGGCGAGGCCGTTTTCCAAATGACTTTGATCGGCGATTATGAACGCTGGTACCGCCGCCGTTACCGCGGCACCAGTTCGTCGTTCAGAACGACGGCAATGATAGCGGCGGATATTGCGTCGGTGATGGTTTCATTCGGGGTAAGTTTTTTTATCGTCAATCTCTATGATCCCCTGGCGATCAATTTTCGTTCCTTCGTCACCTACTGGCCTTACCTTCCCGCTTTTGTATTTCTTTTTGCAAGTACGGGAATTTACCCGGGAGCGGCTCTGGCGCCGGCGGAAGAACTTAAACGCATCAGCATCAGCGTTTTTATCGTACACGGAGGCATGCTTCTTTCCCGTGTTGTCGAACACAAGCGTTTTGATGTCATTTCCGCGGCCTTTGTTATCAACGCCTTTGTTTCCCCGCTGATGGTTCTCATGGGGCGCTCCCTGATGCGGACCATACTCAAGGCGCTGCGGGCCTGCGAGATTCCGGCGGTGATCTACGGCGCGGGCAGTCTTGCCCGTATTACCGCGGACAGGCTCCTTGTAAGCAAATCCGCCGGTTATGTGCCGGTTGTTTTTCTCGATACCGATGAAAGTCTTGGCGACGAATACCGCGGCATTCCCATTTTACACGATTTCGATCTGGGACCAAAGCTGGTAAAACAATTCAACATCAAGATGGCCATTGTCGCCATGCCGGGATTCAACAACAGGGCGCTGACCCATCTGGTCAACCGTTCGGTTTCCGCCTTCCGGTACAGCGTTTTTATTTCCAACTTTGCCGCTTCCAACATCTGGATGACCCTGCGGGATTTTGGCGGCATACTGGGAATGGCTTCCAGCAACCGGCTCAATATGTACTGGAACCTGGCAATAAAGCGGTTCCTCGATATTGCCATTGTGATCGCGAGCGGCTTCCTCGTTCTTCCCCTCTATCTGGCGCTGGCGCTGATTATCAAACTCAGCTCCCCCGGGCCGGTGCTCTACGCGCAGCAGCGTCTGGGAAAACGGGGCAAACACTTTAAGACCTACAAGTTCCGCTCCATGGTTCAGGATGCCGAAGAGCGTCTTGCCGCCCTGCTCAAAAATGATCCTGAGGCCCGGGACGAATGGGAGGCAAACCACAAACTAAAAAATGATCCCCGCATAACCGCCGTCGGCAAATTTTTGCGGAAAACAAGTTTGGACGAGCTTCCCCAACTGATCAATATTCTAAGGGGCGACATGAGCCTCGTGGGTCCGCGGCCCATTGTTGACGCGGAAGTAAAAAAATACGGGGAAAACTTCCAGCGTATCTTTCAGGTAAAGCCCGGCCTTACCGGAATGTGGCAGGTTTCCGGCCGTTCCGACACCGATTACACGGAACGGGTTTCACTGGACAGCTACTATCTGCAAAGCTGGTCGGTGTGGCTCGATCTCTGGATACTCTATAAAACCTTCGGGGCCGTCATGTTAAAACGGGGAGCTTATTAAGAATGATGAAAATGATAACACAACCAACACAACTATTGAAGGGAAAAGCCTGTCTTTTCGCGGCGTTTCTTTTTCTTCCCGCTTCCCTGTTGTTTTGCCAGCGCTCGTTCAACGACGTATATCCCGGCCTCGACAGCGCAAAAAGGGCCGAAGCCTTTTCCAGGACCGGCTTTTCCAGAATCGCACCCTCTTCCACGGGGTTTCGTTTTCTCCCCGTTTTCGCAAAATTAAACATCTCGTCGGGTATCCTGTCCCACTCGCCGCGCTATCTCGCCGAATCGGTGCGGGTAATTCCCTACGGAAGGAGCGGCGGCCGCCTTGTACAGGTGTACAACGCCTTTGGCCGCATCCGTTTCCTCAAGGGCCGTATGTACCATTCTTCAACAAGAGACAAAGACGTTCCGCTTTTTTCCGAAGCGACACGGATCGAAGGCCCGAACCGGAACAGGCCGATTCCGGACGCCGGTCCCGCTGCTGTACTCCCCGCGTCGGAGACGATGTACCTGCGCCTTAAAGACACGAATTTCGGCAACACCTTTCTCAAGGCGCAGTTGTCCACCACGCCGGAATCGCTTCTTTACCATCTGACCAACTACAAAACATTTAGTTTTGTGTTCTTTCCGATCATAAAGGAAAATTCTCTTAACGCGAATTTGTATGTGGAACCGTTAAAAGAAGGTTTTCTGGTTTACAGCGCCGCCGGAGTGGAGGTTTCTGATTTTATCGATAGAAATGTTGATATTGCCTCGGCCATTGACAAACGGCTGCAGGTGATTATCGAATGGTTTGTAGAAGGCATTAATACCCCGTAACGCAGGACATGATCACTTTCGGCTAAACCCCAAACCACAGCGTGGTTACGGCCGATTCCCCGGAGCGGGAACTTTTAACCGCCGTGTCCAGCAGTATTTTGTTTTTTCCGCACTGTTCCCGCAGCGCGTTAAGATGGTAAAAACACAGGCCGTCGTCTTCATAGAGGCCCCCTTCCCGCCTGCTCAGGGGAGTCCTGAAAAATTCCTCCAGGTTCCGTCCGTCCTTAAAACTAAAGCTCCGTTCGGTAAAGTCTTCCATTAGTTTGCGCCGGGCTTCCGCATCGGCGCCGTCGTTGTATACCGAAATACGGAACCGTATCCTCCGGTTTTCCCGCGGGATCTCCCCGGGGACGGAGATAACCACGGTGGAACCACGGAAGCGCTTTTCTTCCATTATGGATTTTCTTTTACCGGGATCTTTAAGTATCCCCTGAATGTTTTCAAAGTTTTCCAGTGTCCGCACAAGGGCGGACCGTTCCGCCGCGGCAACCAGTTCTACCGTAAGCAGGGACGCCAGGTTCACAATGTCAAGGCGGCCGATACATTCAAGTATCACTTCGGAAATTTTTTGAACCATGGTAAACCTGTCTTCCTTGCCGCTTCCCCGCAGGATAAAAAAGACCAGGGGATTGACGGCGGAAACCAGATCGGCGGCAAAGTTATGTACCTCCCGCAGGTCTTCCTGCTGTTCTGTCAACGGCAAAGAAAGGCCCAGAATTATTTTACGGAATAATCCGGCCTTAAGTTCCTCAAGTTCGCCCGGGGGCCTGGAATTAAACAGGCTCCTAAAAGATTCTTTGTCTATCTTTGCGCCGGGGCCGATTGATTTTTTTGGGTTTGTCCTGTTCCAGGTCCGTACCATGGGGGCATTGTAGATGTGTTTCAGGATCGAGCCATTGACGCGGTGGCGGAACATTGAAAAGAACACCAAGCTTGACGGCGTCTTCAAGATGGGTTCTGCGCTCGCTTATGTCTTTTACCTGGATTTCTATCTTTTTCAGGTAATTGTTGGCTATAAGTTTTTTGAGCCACAAGAATCCCGTCTTTTCCAGATAGAATCCAAAATCACGGCCCCCGTCGGCGGTTTCAAAGCAGTGCAGCGGTTTTTTGTGGCCGGTAAAAAAGGACGCGCCCTTTTCGTTAAGGATTATCCTTGAGGGAATGTAAAAGAACAAATTCCTTTGCCTTTCGGCAATTTCCCTTTTTTCACAAAGCGCCGCGCTGCCGTCCATGGTCCCGATCATGTTTTTCCTCCATAAAAGCTCACCCCGAGCCGTGGGAAAACCACCTGACTACACCGACCTTGTTTTTTGCGTTGTTGTAGATTATGCCGCCGTTCCAGAATTCCAGGGCCGCCGCCAGGCTGTTGCCCCCGTCGCTTTCATCGCTCTCCGGCCCCCGGTATGCGGCCAGCTTGAGAAACAGGCCAAAGTCCCCGTCGTAAAGGGCCTGCTGGCGCCTTCGGTAAAATTCGTTCCATTCTTCAAGCCGCCGGAATCCCTCTCCCTGATCTTCGATGATGAACCTCACCCTGTGCCGAAGGTCGTACCATATCTTGAGTTTTTTGGAAACATCGCATTTGTTTCCATGTTTGATCCCGTTTTTGATTATTTCCGATAATTGCTGTTCCAGAAGGTTCCCTTCAAGGAACTGTTCCGGGCAGTGTTCCAGAATCTTTGCGCTGTATTCGCGGATCTTCGGGAACTCGCTTTTAAATTCAACATACTTCATCCCCTGGGCGTCAAAAAGTTCGTTGTTTTCATCCACGATCAGTTTTCGGATAATTATGTTTTTCATGGCCCTTCTTTGATGATGCTCAGGATGTTTGAAAGGCGCAGAACCTTCCGTACCGTTCCGGTGATTCCCCGAAATACCAGATCGGCGCCGCTTGACTGCGCATGCTTGATGATTCTGATGATTGCCCATATCCCCGAACTATCCAGATACCCCACCCCGGAAAAATCCATGCAGAGGGTTTTGTAACCGCCGTTTATCTTTTCCGTCATATCCGCAAAAAGATGCTGGGCGTTGTACAGATCGCAGTCCCCGGATATTTCCGCGGTAAGGGAACCGGCGCCTCCGTTTTCAAAAAAATGTATTTTCATAATTTGTCACCATTGTCATGATGTATAATCGTTATGCTGAATTGAAGAATCGTTATAAAACGGTTAAAAATCCGTTATATCCCGGGATTTAACGAAATTTTAACCCGCGGATTATTGAATTCCATCATGCAAACCGACGGCGCCGATTTACAGGGTCAAGACCAGATCCGGTCTTATCCCAATTCCATACAAAAACTGGCCCGGTATTTTCAAACCTTTCGCAGGGATGCGGCCATAGCGGAGTTGGCGGACATGCTGGACAGGGATCGCCGCATCTTCGCCGTATGCGTCGTGGACGATTTTTCCCGGCCCCTGGGGATTATACGGCGGGACAAGCTTTTTCTGCTTCTGGGAAAGCGTTTTGGCTGGGATCTTATGGGCAAGCGCATGGCGCTGGAAATAACCGAAGAAGCCCCGGTGTTTCCGGGGGATACGAATATTTTTACCGTTTCGCAGTTTTTAAGCGCCGCCTTTAAAACAGGTGGGCCCGAGATGGAAAACCGGTTTATGATCCTTACGGACCTCCAGGGGATCTTTACCGGCATGCTGTCCTTTCAGGATCTGTCCAACTATTTTGTCGAAATGACCAACAGGGACATCGCCATGGCAAGCCTGCTCCAGGAACGCTTCCTTGCCGGCGCGGGCGAGGTCTCGGGCCGGGGAATCGAAATAAACGCATGGTCCCTTCCCGCAAAGGGCGTGGGCGGCGATTTTTATTTTTTAAAAAACCTGGAGGAGGGCCGTTTTTTTGCGGCCCTCTGCGATGTCTCCGGAAAGGGCATCGCCGCTTCCCTCGTGGTGTCCATGGTCTGGGGTTTTCTCCGGGCCTATGCCATTAAAGGCGGCCTGGGGGATTTGATCGTTGCCCTTAATTCGTCCATGGTCAGCACCTTTCATCTGGAAAAGTACCTTACCGGTTTTTTTATGATCTACGACGCCGGCACGCGGCAGCTTCAATTTGCCGATATGGGCCATTCCCACAATGTGTTTCTGCGGGACAGGGTGTTCCACAGGCTGGAAAAGGCCAAAGTGAACCTGCCTGTCGGAATTGAGCTAAAAATAAAACCGGCGATCTTCCGTCTTGAGATACGGCCCGGGGACTCCCTCCTCGTCTATACCGACGGAATCACCGAGCAGGACAATCCCCAGGGGGAAGAATTCGGCGATGAACGGCTCCTTAAACTGGCCTTTCAAAGCCGCGCAGGGGAAAAGGCCCTCGACGCCCTGTTGGCCCCGGCCCTCGATGAATTTCGCAAAAACACCCCCCAGCGGGACGATATGACCAGCCTTTTTTTCCGCTTTTGACACCGGCACGCCAAGGCGAATGTATAACGTTCCGGCTGTTGGCGACGGTTTGTGTTTCCCTGTTATCCTGTGTGTCTACCTGTTACTAAGTCTATATGATACAATGAATTGCGTCAAGTGTTTTGTGTCTCCCTGTGCATGTGTGTTACTCCGTGTTATTTTGC
>JAITBL010000006.1 GCA_031283575.1 Treponema sp.
TGAAACGGAGGGAATATTACCATGGGATGAATAACGAAGCTTTGGAAAAGAAGCTGCGTTATTATAAAATAAAAAAGTTGGTGGAATTGGCGGTTTCTGCTTGACAAAATAACATAGGACCTCACAAACGACACGAACGGGTTCATCGCGCAGGGGGTGATTATCGCGGCGCTGTCGACCCTGGAAAAGGGCGGCGAAGCCTTGACCCGCCGGAAGGAACGGGTTTAGAATGGGAAACGGTGGAGTATGAACGCGTGTAAACGTATTATTAAGGATAAAAAAATGGTCGAAAAAACAAAGCGGGCAAAGCGTATTTCGGGGGCAAAGGGCGTCATGGCCGCCGCCGTGTTTGTGGCGGGCCTTCTTTGCGCCGCTTCCCTTTTTGCGGCCACGCGCGCCGATGTCGATGACTTTCTTAAATCGTATGAAAGTTATGTGGTTGAATGGGAAAATCTGGCGAAAAAATCCAGCGTCAGCGCCGAAGAAATGAGTCGTCTAATGGAGAAAGGGCAGGGTTTTGAGCAGACAGCCCTGACGGTCGTTAACGGCAGCGAGTGGACCGCGGAGGATCAGCAAAAAGTGGAGGCCCTGAATCAAAGGCTCAATCAGGCCGTTCTTACGGTAAGCCAAAAGATTATGACGGCTTACCAGTAAGCCGTACCGTTTTAACCGTCGCTTTATACACGGGGTGTTTTTATGAATCGTATTCAAACGAAGCTTTCGCCCGCGGCAATCGGGCCTTATTCCCAGGGTTTTGTCGCCGGCGGTTTTGTTTTTACTTCGGGCCAAATTCCGCTTGATCCCGAAACGGGGGAAGTTGTGGGAACGGCCGTCGCGGAACAGGCCGAACAGGCCATCGCCAATCTCGGGGCGGTGCTTGCCGCGGGCGGCTCCTCCCTGGAACAGGTGGTTAAAACCACCTGTTTCCTTGCCGACATGGGCGACTTTGCCGCCTTTAACGAAGTCTACGCAAAACACTTTCCCGGCAAACCCGCCCGCTCCTGCGTGGCCGTCAAAACCCTGCCCCGAAACGTTCTTTGTGAAATCGAAGCCGTCGCTGAACTTTCGGAAAAATAGTATTGACCGAACGGGCCTGGACCGCTTTTTGCGCCGCGCGCGAGCGTTACCGCGCGTACACGGAAACGCTCGCGAAAACGCTTGGCGGCGGGTGCATACAGCGCCTTGTGGACGGGCGCAAGGGCCCGTCCTACACGGTGGAAACGCCGGTACTGTACAATTACGCGCTGGATGAAGTGGACAGGCGCGCCGACGTGCGCCTTATTCTGGTGGCGGATAATCCGGGCCGCCGCGAACAGGCCGCCGAAAACCGCCGCTATCTGGTGGGGCCGTCGGGCAAAATAGCCGAAAAATTTTTCCGTGAACAGCTCGGCGTGGATTTTCGCCGGCAGGTTCTTATCCTTAACAAAACGCCGATTCACACGCCGCGGACCGCCGAGCTGCGGGAACTCTGCCGCCTCGGCGGTGAAAGCGCCGCCCGCGCGGTAAGCGAATCACAGCGGGTTATGGCGGAACTGCTCTTCGCCTTTCAGAAAGCGCTGTCGCCGGAATACGCCGCCAAACCCGCGGGGGCTTTCCCGTCCGCCCGCGCCGCGCTTCCGGTCTGGATCATCGGCTACTCGGAAATGAAAAAAGGCGGCCTCTTCGAAGGGTACACGGAAACCATCAAATCGCTTTACGCGACAAGTCCCCTGCTGGAACGGCTTTTTTTCTACCGTCACTTTTCAATGAACCAGTTTACCATCGACCTGAACAAACAGCGCCGTCCCGAAGAAGACCTCGCGCCCTGCCTCAAACGCATCGGTGAAGCGTACCGGCGGCGCTTTCTTCAAATGTGACGGCAAAACAGACGAAAAAACTGGACGGATAGCAGCCTATGGTGTAGCATAAAAGGACATTATTTCGTCTGCGGGTTTAACGCCCCGCCTTTCAGGACAGGGAGTATTCAGAAAAGGGGAAAAAATGAAGAAACAAGCGGTTGCTTTTACCATTTCTGTTGTTTTTATGGGAACCTTTTTTTTCGCCTGCGCCAGCAGCCCGGCAAAAGCGGCATACAAAAGCATATCATTCAGCGCCGAATCTTTTGATGTGGACAGGGCCGCGTTCCTCCTGGTAAAGGGAAACATCGATTTTCAGGGCGCAAACGGAGACTGGCGATACGCCTTCATCCCCGGTGGTTTCGGCGTTACCACGGAGGGCGGTTATCTTGTCGAAGTCGACAGTACCTATGTGCGCGCCAGGTATTCCTCATCGTACAGTTACAGAGCGGGCAATAAAATGATAACCCGTTCCGCCAGCAGCGGGATTGTCCCGGTGTACTACAAGTTTAAAGAAAACGGATACTATGTTCTTAACTATACGGTACAGAGTAATACGGTCAGTTTCAGTATTGAGGAAATCACCGATCCGAAGATGCTTGAACGCTGCCGGCAGGGACTGGAAGCGGAGAAGATTCAAATAGCGAAGGAACTGGAGGCGAAGAGAGCTTACCAGGCCTTTTCGGAAGCGAACCCCGGGTATCTTGAAGGGACCTGGTATTGCGAATCCACTTCCGGTCTTGTGGCAAGCGGTCCGACGGAAATCACCTTCGCGGGCGGCAACGTCACCATTACGAAGATTCTGGGCAAGCAGAAATATGTGTATCACGGGCATTTTATATACGACAACAAGACGATTGTCGCGGAAATTGACTATAACGAGACGGCGGATTTCCTCAAGATCGCCTGGGGCTACGAATTGGACGGCGGCGTTTTGGAAATAAGCGACGCCGAATCATCGGCGGATATTCCCGCCAAAAGGCTCAAGGGCAAATACAGAAAGATCAATCCCGGGGATGCGGCGCAGAACAGGCTGAGCGCGGAATCCCTGCAAGAGGCGGAAAGCGTCTGGAAGGAAAAGATGAAAACGGCGAAAGCCGCGGCAAAGCGGAAAAAGGGCCTTCCCGTCTCGACGAAATATCCCGAAGTTGTTGGCGGCAGCGCCGGTCCCGGACAGGCGATCCTTGAAATCAATACCGACACGCTTATGGCGATTGGCATGCAGGAATTCTCCCTGGACGGCGAACCCTTCATGCTTCTCGCCGCCGGCGAATCCCACATGCGTTTTGTCATCCCCAACGGAAAACACACCCTCTCCATCGCCAGGGGCGGTTACGCTTATTACAACGGTAAATCCGTGGAATTCACCGCCGCCTCAAATCTTTTGATCCTGAACATTGACCAGGGCCTGGCGCTCACCGATTTTGACATAACGGAAAAACCGCTGGAGTAAGGAGGCGGGTAAAGCGGCGCTTCCATGGCAGGTACGAAGGCGATCTTGCGCGAAAAACGTGAACAGGACTTTCCCAAAAGCCGGAAACAGGGTATATTTATGGCAGGAGTTCAACATGGCGACAACACAAACAGTACCGGAATGGAAAGCCACGGCCGATGAAATTTGGGCGGTTTTAAGGGAAACCGCCGAACAGCAGAAGGCGACCGACCGGCAGATAAAGGCAACCGAGAAGATGCTCGGGAAACTCGGCAACCGTTTTGGCGATATGATTGAACACATGATACTCCCCAACCTTGTGACGAAATTCGGCGAACTTGGCTTTACCTTTACCAAGGCGAACCGCACCGAAATACAGGACCGGGAACACAAGCTGTTTACGGAAGTCGACGCCTTTCTGGAAAACGGCGACAAGGT